>CAMFQH010000153.1:0-4045 GCA_945980025.1 uncultured Lactobacillus sp. | reverse complement strand
CGAGTTGTGCAACGTTACTCATATTAGTAATTGCGTATAATACTGCGTTGATTGGGAAAGTACATAGGTAAGCAATAAAGATACCCAAAATACCAGAAAAGAGGCCGAGAATAAAAGTTTCGGCATCAAAGACGCGCGTAATATCGCGTTTTCTAGCACCTAAAGCCTTTAGCACACCAATTTCTTTTGTACGCTCTAAAACAGAAGTATAAGTTAAAATACCAATCATAATCATTGAGGTAACTAGGGAAATAGCAGCAAAAGCAACTAAAACGTCAGTAATTCCGTCAAGTAAACCACCAGTTAACTTAGTAACAGTACCTGACATATCAGTGTAGATAACCTGATCTTTTTTAGCTTTACCTTTATTATATTTGTCTAAGTAATCAAGAACTTTATCTTTAGACTTAAATGAATTTGGATAGATAAGAATACCGCTAGGGATGCTAGAACCACCAAGAGATGCAATAAATTGCTCTTTTTGAGTTTGGTTCATTGGCTGGTTGGTCATCACATTAGTAGTACTATTTTTTTGTGCCTTAACAATATTCGAATTTTCATTTTGCTTAATAATTTCTTGAGTTAAACCATCGCTGTAGGCAATTCCATTATCTAGAAGAGCCATTTGACTATTATTTTTACCCCGAATAACAGCACTTAACTTTAAGGTTAAGTTGCTAGAATCATACATTGATTTAGATGCTTTTTGTGGAACGAAGTTTCCAGTAGGCAATTCTTGATAATAATTGTTATTGCTAATTACCTTAAAAGTACGGCCTACAATTTTGTTTAGATCAATTTTTTGACCATCTTTAATTGAAATACCTAAATTCTTAAGTGCGTTAATATTGGCTTGATTTTTATTATTTAACACAAGAACTACTTCGTTATTCGACTTAGGCCAGGAACCAGCAAGTAGTTGGTAATTATCCTTTAAAAAAGTTCCTTGCTTTGAATCAAGCGTTTTAGGAAAGACACTTGTGTTAATCCCTACACTATTCATCCCTTGAAGTTGAGCACTCGCAATAGCCGAACCGGAGTTGTTAACATTAGAAAATTCTATGTGTTTAATTTTGCCGTTATCATTAGTTAAAAGATTAAGCTGGGTTCCTCGAATAAAGGAAATATTATTGGCATACGAAGGATTAATTTTCTTAACATAATTGATATAGGACTGAGTAATCTTATTTTCATGCGTATTTTTCTCGTTGTCTGGCTTTGCGGCAACTAGATATCCCTTATTTTTAACATTTTTGTCAGATTCGGTTCGGCTTGTAGCGGCGTTCATGTCTGTTGCCGTTTGAGAAATAGAAATTGGAAATTTAGCAAGTGTTTTACTTTGCGTTTCGCTAATCTGTTTTTGAAAACCATGTGATAAAGCTAAAACAATAGCAATTCCAATAATTCCGATACTTGAAGCAAAGGCAGTTAAAAAAGTTCTCCCTTTCTTAGTCATAATGTTAGTAAAACTAAGTTTTAGAGCATTCCAGTAAGACATTTTTGTCTTTTTCAGTTTAAAAGTGTCCTTTACTTCTTTTTTAGGCTCAAAGGCATTTGAATCACTAAGGATTTTTCCATCTTGGAAATGAACAATTCTACTTGCATATTCTTCAGCCAGCTCAGGATTATGTGTAACCATGATGACTAATTTATCGTGGCTAAGCTCTTTGATTAGCTCCATAATACTTTCACTGGTTTTAGTATCTAAAGCTCCTGTTGGCTCATCACATAGAAGAATATCAGGATCATTAGCTATTGCCCGGGCAATAGCTACTCGTTGCATTTGTCCTCCGGATAGTTGATTAGGACGCTTCTTTAAATGATCGCCTAAACCAACGCGCTTTAGTGCAGCAATTGCCTTTTCGTGGCGTTCATTACTACTTACACCTGAGAGCGTCATGCCAAGCTCTACATTTTCAATAATAGAAAGGTGAGAAATAAGATTATAACTTTGAAAAATAAAGCCGACAGAATTATTGCGGTAAGCATCCCAGTCAGTTTGAGAGAAATTTTTCGTCGATTTACCATTGATGATAATGTCTCCAGAATCGTAATGATCTAATCCACCAATTACATTTAAAAGCGTCGTCTTACCAGACCCACTAGGACCTAAGATAGCAACGAATTCACTGTTACGAAAATTAATCGTAACGTCATCTAATGCATGTGTGACGGTATCACCTACATGATAGGTCTTTTTTAAGTGTAAGAGTTGTAGCATATTTTTTCCTTTCTAAGCAATTATATATTTGCTCCAGCCTAATACGGCAAAAATTGCTTGGATTATAAATAAAATTGCAATTAAACCAATGATAACAAAATGGCGTTTCTTGTGCATGATGAAGACTCCAGCAAATTCACGAATCGTAGCATTAGGTAAAAAATAAAAACGTGTAGTTGCTCCGACACCATTGGCTTTTAAATGAGCCATTTTTGCATAAAGTCCAGCTCTAAAAAGATGATAATTATTAGTGAAAAACTTAGCTTTAAAATTTGGATTACCCCAATCACTAGTAGCTACTTTTTTAGAGTAGAGCATATTTTGGTAGGTATTAGTTGATTTATCTTCTAATAAAATCAAGTTAGGATCGTAGCCATGTTTAACAGCGTAATCTTTCATTGCGGCTGCTTCAGACAGATCTTCATCTTTTCCTTGGCCGCCTGACATAATTAATTTTGGACGTTTGTGTCCTTTATCATATTGTTTATTAGAAAAGGCAATTGCTCGGTCAATTCGTGCCCCTAACAGGCGTGATACTTTCTTCCCTTCAATTAATCCTGCACCGAGAACAATTAGATAATCTTGGTGGTAGCGCCGAGGAACGATTTGATACAAAACTAAATTGAGTAAAAAGTTATACATTACAAATAGAAGATAAAAGGCAATCAAAGTTGTTCCAGCTACTAGAGAGTGTAGCCAGTCTGGTAACCGATGAAATATACCTAATCTATTTAAAGTCCATATTCCTACTAAAAATAAACCAATAATCAAAGTTAAAAGATTTGGCAGGGAATGACTTTCATACTTCCAGACAAAATACGCATTCCATAGAAAGAAAATCCAAGAAAAGGTTACCAAGAAAAAGATTCCAAATAGGATAGCCAAGGCAAGGAAAGAAAATGAGGTAGTTAGTAAAGCATTATGTTGTGAAATAATTAAAATGGCCTCCCACACTAAAAAACTAATCCCAAATGCTGTAAAAATAAGGCCATTGATTAAACGACGTGGTTCAATCAACCATGAAAGTAAAAATAAAATAAAAAATATAAACATAATCAAGGAAGTAAGGGTTACTTGATTATGAACAATAAAGTTAAAAATTTTATGCAGAGATTGCATCAGTTGTGATTGCATGATTAAATGTCCTTATGTCTTTTTAATAAACAATTATAATGAAAAGAAATAGATAATTTCAATTAGAGGAAGTGTTCAGATGAAGACTTTTTTACGCTTTTTAGGAAATTTAGCAACAGTAATTATTGCCTTTGTATTATATACACTTTTGCAATTAGGTTATGCGCAAAAGAAGGTAAACTTGTTATTTGCAATTATTTTAGCCGTTTTGACTGTTGCAGTAATTTATTGGATGTATTGGATTTATAAACGAGAACTTAAGCAAGAAAATGACTGGTTCTTCAATGCCAAACCTCACTGGGATGTAAAAAGAATTATTATTGCTGTAGCGGCATTCTTTACTTTAGTAATCTTTCAAATAGCCTTTGTGCGATTATTTGGCGGTAATACAATTTCAAAGAACCAAGAAGAACTAGATGCAATTAGAAAAGTTGCCTCGCCAATGTTTAATGTCCTTTTGGTTATCGTGGCACCAATCTGTGAAGAATTTATCTTTAGAGCGCTGTTTTTCAACACATTTTTCCCAGTAGACAATGAATTTAATAAGTGGGTTGGAATTGTAGTAAGTGGTTTCGTTTTTGCTTACGGTCATGATCCAATGTTTAGTAAGTTTATTTATTTATATTGGGTGATGGGGATGATCTTAGCTTGGACATATGTCACGACAAAAGATGTAAGATATTCAATTTT
>CAMFQH010000152.1:0-4084 GCA_945980025.1 uncultured Lactobacillus sp. | reverse complement strand
GATGGACGGTAAAATTCTAGCCATTGCTTCTGAACCGACAGATTAATCATTTGATGCCTGCAGTATTTTAGCTACTTGTTTTACAATATCATGCGGCTTTTTCACTTTAAAAATTAATTTAAACTCAAACGACTGATTGCTTTTCCCAGCCAACGGTAAATAACGGATATTTTCAAGTGGATTTTGAAGGACCTTGATCAGCTTTTCGGGATAAAATGCTAAGGCTTGACCTGATCCGACTAACATCTGCATTTGCTCGTAAGTTGGCACTCGTAATACCTCTGCAGGTCGCACAATTCCTTGGAGACTACTGGTAAAGGCTTGTTTTAAATATGATGAATCCTCATTACTATAATAGGTAACTGGCATTTTCTGGATAGTAGTAAGATCGACCTCATTATTATGACTTAAACGCTCACTTATTCCGATAATCATTCGGTCACGATGGATGGTAACTGTTTGTAATCCCATTTGTGCATAATTATTGTTAAAACCATAATCATCCATCACAATAGCACAATCAAGGTTATCCATTAATGCATCTGAAACCAAATGTTCCACACTTTCTTCACTTATAAAGGCATTTACAGTGGGCGATAACTTAGCAAGTAGTTTATGGATAAAGAGGCCATCAAAAGGCGAAAAATAGCCGATTGACAAGGTAGTGGCGCCCCGGTAAGAAAAACGGTGGAGTTCATGTTGAGTCGCATCTAGCATATTAATAATTGCCTCACTGCGTTTCCTAAAAAATTCACCAGCCGGCGTCAAAATGATTTTATTTTTCTTGCGCTCGAACAATTGCGTATGAAGATTTTGCTCTAACCGCTGAATCTGCCGCGAAACAGCTCGCTGGGAGACGTAATTCTTTTTCGCTACTTTTTGAAAACTACCTAATTGAACAACATCTAAAAATAATCGTAATAATTCTTCGTTCATTTTCCCTCCTAGGCGAACATTTTAATTCGGGTGTAGACTTCTATTAACAGTCTACACTTTTTCTTTCTAATGCTACAATAACTTTGTTTAATATCCAGAATATTTATATTGAAAGGAAGGGCCAAATATGCAAATTAAAGCTGCTGTTGCAATCAAGCCTAACACTGATTTAGAAATTCAAACTTTAGAATTAGATGAACCAAACGCGAATGAAGTATTAGTAAAAATTGCCTCAACAGGTTTTTGTCATACAGATATTGTTGGTCGAAGCGGTGCCACTACTCCCCTCCCAGTTGTCCTCAGGCATGAAGGTGCGGGCGTCGTTCAAAAAGTAGGGGCTAATGTTACCGACGTTAAAGTTGGCGACCATGTTGTTCTATCGTTTAGCTACTGTGGCCATTGCTATAACTGTACTCATAATCATCAAGGCTTATGCGAAAACTTCAATCAGCTAAACTTTGAAGGAAAAACCTATGATGATACTCACCGTCTGCATTTAGATGATGGAACACCAGTCAGTGTCTTTTTCGGTCAATCTTCCTTTTCGACATATGTAACAGCCAATGTCCATAATATTGTTAAAGTTGATCAAGACGTTGACCTTAATTTATTAGGGCCACTCGGTTGTGGAATGCAAACAGGTGCCGGAACCGTTCTAAATTATATTAAACCTGCTCCTGAAGATGCAATTGCCGTTTTCGGTGTTGGTGCTGTTGGCTTAGCCGCAATCATGGCTGCTAAAATTGCTGGAATTAAACATATTATTGCGATTAATCGTAACGGTAACCACCTTGACCTGGCAAAGGAATTAGGTGCTACTGAAACAATTAATAACACGGCGAAAGATCCCGTCAAAGCAATTAAGGAAATCGTTCCGCGCGGTGTAACTTATGCAATCGATACTACCGGAAACACTGGCGTAATTAAATCAGCAATCGATAGTCTTGCCACTGCTGGAGAATGCGTTCTCTTAGGGGTTGGCGGCGATATTACCTTAAACTTGATGGATGATATCTTGTCAGAATCCAAGAAAATCTCTGGGGTTGTCGAAGGAGATAGCAATCCCCAAGAGTTTATTCCTCAACTAGTTAAATACTACAAACAAGGCAAGTTCCCCCTTGATAAACTTGTTAAGTACTATGATTTTGCTGATATTAATCAAATTATCGCCGACTCAACAAACGGAAAGGTTATTAAGCCAATCATCAAAATTGACCCTGAATTAGCTAAATAAGTAGGTGGAGTATTTTTTATGAAAGTAATTTTTGTTTGCCTTGGTAATATTTGCCGCTCCCCAATGGCGGAAGCGATGTTCAAAAAAATAGTTGCAGAAGCTGGCGTTGCTGATCAAATTAGTGTTGACTCAGCCGGCACAAGTAACATTGCAGAAGGTTCACCTGCTGATAGTCGAACAAAAGCCATTCTTGATAAAGATCACATTAAAGACGACGGAATGATAGCACGCCAATTGTGCGACAGTGACTATTATGACGCCGATTATATTATCGCAATGGATCAGATGAATGTCCGAGATGCCAAAGATATGGCGCCAGCTGGGTTAGAAAATAAGGTTCACGGAATCTTTGAGGCTACCCCGGGAAAAGAAAACCGTTATATCGTTGACCCCTGGATCACTCATCGATTTCAAGATACTTATAATAGCTTAAGCGAGGCCCTCCCAAATTGGCTTGTTAAGCTAAAGGAGGAAATTAATTAGCTGTTTTAATTTTCTATGTTCATTTGATTAAGAAGAGTTTAAGGTGGTTAATATTTGTTAGCAACTAAGATAATTCTCTTCCCTATTGTCTTTAAAGCCGATAATATATGTTGCAATCACCTAATATAAACTTTAATTTAAGGAGGGACTTATTATGAAATTCCAAAGTACTACTAACTCACCGATCGGCAAGCGCCTTGTTATTCTTGTTGCTTCCCTGCTGTGCGGTTTATTCTTAATCAACCACCGAGTATCAGCAGCTACTCTTGAGGCACCTGTGAATACGACGGCTGTACCATTTGAGTCGAAGGTCCCTCCAGTTAAAATTATTTCTAGCAATGAACTTCTGAAACGGGAATACGTGGATCTGCGGACAAAACGACAACTAGAGAATGAACAAGTTATAACTAATCTCAATAGTGAAGAAAATTAATTAACTGTTCATCAAAAAAGCACGACTGAAAAATTTTCAGCCGTGTTTTTATTTTTATCGGTAATGGAGGTCGTCAAACTTCTTATCAGCGTTCTGTTGCGCCATATCTTTTGATTGATAGTAAATAGCATCTACCCAGTTTTCAGCGCCTCCACCAACAACTAGGACTTTAACCTGCTTACCATCAACGGTTTCGGTCTTCACCGCATATGATTCGCCATCGCCAGCACTTTGAGTCCAACCGCGAACATTCAACCAACGTTCGCCATCAAGATTAAAAAAGTCAGCTTTACCCCAATTTTTCGTTGCATTTTGAATATCTTGGTTAGTATAGTTATCTTCATCCTGAGCCCATTGCGGATCCTGTTTGTAAAGCTGGGTAGTTCCGCTATTGTCGCCATCACTATATGTGTAGGAATGAGGTCCAAAAGTCATGGTTGAATCAGCATCATTATCTGCAGAATACCATGTTCCCTGCATTTCACTTGGAACATCAATAGTACCAATGCGACCATACTTATGATCATTGCCAGAATTACTAGTACTTGATGAGGTATTATTATCACCGTTGCGCTTATCAACTACCTGCGCCTTAGCAGCTAAGTCATTAACGAGCTTCCCTTGACCTTCTTGATTAACATAATTAGCCATTTCCGACTTTGAAATTGTTGCTAATTTTGTACTCTTTTGGTTTTCCTTAACATTTTGATAGATATTTACATCATCGTTATTAACAGTATAAACCAGGCCCTGTGACTTTCCACCAGCAGTTACATCGTAAGCTACTCCTTGCCCGCCATCACTTAATTGGTATTTAGAACTCGGATAAAGATTTACCTGTAATCCCACTTTTTGAGCTTCTTTAGCCATTGCTGCCCAATTTCCACCATAGCGAAGACCGCAATAAGTGCTAATTAAGCTGACAGCTTCTTGGGGACTCATGTTATCACTATTAACTTTCACATTACTTTTAGCCACTAATAAACTACTGCTTGATG
>CAMFQH010000151.1:0-4104 GCA_945980025.1 uncultured Lactobacillus sp. | reverse complement strand
CTACACCTAAGCCTTCGTCGGCAGCGTCAGATGTGTATAAGAGACAGGGTGGTAAGATATTAATAATGAAATGAGGAGGCTTTCGATAAATGGAAGATAAAGAAATACTCTCAATGCATGCTAAGAACCAAGGAGTACTTAATATTGCACCTCAATTTGAAGTGAAAAATCGAAAAGAATTAGGTGAAGCGTATACTCCAGGAGTTGCGATAATCTCTAAGCTTATAGAACGTTATCCCGAACTAAAGGATAAATATACTCTTAGTGGAAAACTTGTAGCATTAGTAACAGATGGCTCTGCTGTTTTGGGATTAGGAAATATTGGCCCAGCCGGTGGTCTTCCAGTTGTTGAGGGGAAAGCATTACTTTATAAGGATTTGGCTAATGTTAATGCACTACCTTTAACTGTTGAGCAAGTTCCTGTTAATGAATTTGTAGCAACATTAAAGAATATGCAGGAATCTTTTGCAGGTTTTCATTTAGAAGATATTAAAGCACCTCGTTGTTTTGAAATCGAAGAGAAATTGTCTAAAGTAGTTAATATTCCAGTTTATCATGATGATCAAGAAGGAACAGCAATTGTTGTTTTGGCTGGATTAATTAATGCTGCTAGAGTAGTAAAGAAAAATCTGAAAGATTTGAAAGTTATAATTAATGGAGTTGGAGCGTCAGGAGTTGCAACAGCTCGATTACTTTTTGCGGCAGGTATTAAAAATATTACATTTGTTGATATTGATGGACCAGTGCATGTTGATAGTCAAAATTATAATCATTATCAAACAGATTTAGTAAAACAAAGTGCTGATCAAACTCCTTATAAGAATTTAAGTGAAGCGGTAAAGGATCGGGATGTTTTTATCGGTCTTTCTGATGCAGATGTTTTAACAAGTGAACAAGTAAAGACAATGGCTAAGAATCCAATTATTTTTGCACTTGCAAATCCAAAGCCTGAGATTGATCCTCAAGTTGCAAAAGATGCAGATGTAGCAGTAATGGCAACTGGATCAAGTCAATACCCAAATCAAGTAAATAATATTTTGGTATTTCCCGGGTTATATAAAGGATTATTATCAACTGATTTAAATAAAGTTGATTTTGGCCTTGAAAAAGCAATTGCTTCTGCATTAGCAAATATGATTTCTAATCCAACAGCTGAAAAAATTGTTCCTGGAGTATTTGATGATGGTGTAGTAAATACAGTAGCTAAAGCTGTTCAACATTACGCAAGTCAAAAGAATAACGATTAGGAGAATATTAATGGAAGTTCGTGAAATTAACATTCATTTAAAACGCAATTTGACCAAGTGGCAAAAGTTCTTGCGGTTCAATGGAATTGAAGTTTTTTCTGAAAAAGAAACATCTTCTATTGATAAGACTTTTGTATGGGAAGAAAATGGTGAGATTTTAGCAACCGGATCAATTGCTGGTAATGTATTGAAGTATATTGCAATTTGTTCAAAAGTTCAGGGGCATGGTGAAACATTTAATAGTTTGGTTAGTAAATTAGAAAATGAAGCTGCAATGATGGGGCGCTTCCATTTGTTTGTTTTTACGAAACCACAATATAGCCAAAGTTTCCAATATGTTGGATTTCATGAATTAGCAAAAGTAGAACAAGGAACTGTATTAGAAAGTGGTACTCCTGATATTCATGACTATATTTCGTCTTTGCCACACTTTAACGATCAAGAAAGAAGCAAGATCGCGGGAATTGTTATGAACGCTAATCCTTTTACAAAAGGACATCGTTACTTAGTGGAAACTGCTAGTAAAGAAAATGATTATGTATATGTTTTTGTTGTTAGTGAAGATGTTTCCATTTTTTCATTTTCTGATCGTTTTAAGTTAGTTAAAGCAGGAGTAGCTGATTTACCAAATGTTATAGTAGTACCAGGTAAGGAATACATGGTTAGTTATGCTACGTTTCCAGCATACTTTTTAAAAGATGATCAAAATGTTGGAAGATTTCAAGCTTCCTTGGATGCAACCCTTTTTAAGGAACAAATTGCAAAACCGCTTAATATAACATCTCGATATCTTGGGAATGAACCATATTCCAAAACAACAAATATATATAATGAAGAGTTAAATAGGGTTCTACCACCTGATGTTGAAGTAAAGATTATTGATCGAAAGAAAAACAAGGATCAGGATATTATTTCAGCAACGAAGGTACGAGCAGCAATTGCTAATGATAATATTGAGTTAGTAAAAAAGTATGTTCCAGATACAACGCTCGAATTTATTAAAAACAACTGGTCTGAGTTTCAAACTCGGATAAAGGAAGGAAGTATTAAATAATGGATATTAAGAAGACTGCATTAGCAGGAACTTTGGAATCTTCCGATATTCAAATTACTTTGAGCCAAGGTAATAATGGTATCAGCATTGACTTAGATTCCTCTGTGGAAGAACTTTATGGTAATCAAATTCGTAAGGTGATTACTGATACTTTAACTGCTTATGGAATTGATAATGCCAATGTTAAAGCTGTGGATAAAGGAGCTTTAGATTGTGTAATTAAAGCACGGACAATGGCTGCTGCTCAACGTGCTCTTGATACAGCAAATCAACCAGACTGGGAGGTATTTTAATAATGGAAGAACGTTTACGTCGGACAATGATGTTTGTTCCAGGTAACAATGCCGGAATGGTAAAGGATGCTGGTATTTATGGTGCCGACTCCATTATGTTTGACTTGGAAGATTCAGTTTCAATGGCAGAAAAAGATGCTGCCCGGATGTTAGTTTATCAAGCTCTCCAAACACAAGATTATGGTGATTCAGAATTAGTTGTTCGTGTTAATGGAATTGATACACCATTTTTTAAGAATGATGTTTTCGCAATGGTAAAAGCTGGTATTCAAGTTGTTCGTTTGCCAAAAGTAGAATCAGCTCAAATGATGCTAGATCTTGTAAAAGTAGTAGAAGAAGCTGAAAACAAATTTGGTATTAAGCCAGGTACAACGCATGTTATGGCAGCTATTGAAAGTGCTAAGGGAGTGCTTAATGCACCAGAAATTGCTGCAAGTACTGACCGGATGATTGGTTTGGCACTTTCTGCTGAAGACTATACGACTGATATGAAGACTCATCGTTACCCAGATGGAGCAGAACTTGAATTTGCTCGTAACATGATTCTTCATGCAGCACGTGCCGCTGGTATTGCAGCCTTTGATACTGTCTTTACTAATATGAATGATGTAGAAGGCTTTAAACGTGAAACTGAACACATTCACGAATTAGGATTTGACGGTAAATCTCTTGTTAACCCTCGTCAAATTGATTGGGTAAATAAGATTTATGAACCAACCAAGAAAGAAATTGAAAATGCATTGGACGTTGAAGCTGCAATTGAAGAAGCACACCAAAAGGGTTCAGGTGTTATCTCAATGAACGGTCAAATGGTTGACCGCCCAGTTGTATTACGTGCACAACGGGTAATTCGTTTAGCAAAGGCTTCTAACTTGATCAATGAGGAGGGCGAATACATTGAAAAATAAAGTCGGACGCGAAATTTCAGATAAAATTTTAGATTCAACAAACTACAAGCCATTTGAAACTACTGAAATTGGTCATCCAATTGTTCACTATACTGGTCATGATGTTCGTGTTACCAAGGGTGACGATAAGTTAGTAGATTCATTAGATGATGTTATCAAGAATAACTTGAAGGACGGGATGACAATTTCGTTCCACCACCACTTCCGTAATGGTGACTTTGTATTTAACATGGTTATGGATAAAATCATCAAGATGGGTTACAAAGACTTAACTTTGGCTCCATCATCATTAACTGGGGTAATGAATGATAAGATAATCGAAGCTATTAAGGCGGGTACAATTACTAACATTACTAGTTCTGGTATGCGAGGAAGCCTTGGGGAAGCTGTTTCTCATGGATTGTTAAAGAACCCAGTTATTTTCCGTTCACATGGTAATCGTGCTCGTTCAATTGAAAATGGAAATATTAAAATTGATGTGGCCTTTATTGGTGTTCCTAATTCAGATCGAATGGGAAATGCTAATGGTATGAATGGTGAATCAGCATTGGGATCATTAGGTTATGCATTAGTTGATGCCAAATACGCAGATAAAGTTGTTC
>CAMFQH010000150.1:0-4115 GCA_945980025.1 uncultured Lactobacillus sp. | reverse complement strand
TTCATTAATTAATTTATCAAATTGTAGTGCATAAGTGAAAAAGAGCAAGGCAACGGTTAAAAAGATAAGAATAGAATAGAAGGAAAAAGTTTTAGGTTGAAAGTAATCCGCAATACCAATAATTGTTTCACCAAAGATAATAATTACTAGGAGATTCAGTCGTTCAAGTAAATGAGGAAAAATAATTGGATGTTTAAGAGTATATTTTGTAGTGAGAAGTGGCATTAACCAGCTTAATATGATGCCGATAACAGCTAAAATAAAGCCAAAAATGTTATCTAAAATCCCCCCGATAACTAATGTACTTGCCCTAAAAATTAAAATCATAAAAAATGCCCGGGAAATATTTCGATCGACAGAATTTTTAACTTGAAAGTAATTAATTAAATAATGACTTGCTAGAGTAAGAGATAGTAAGCCAGCAGAAATAAATAGGATTTTCATCTCAGTTAGATTGTTAGTATCAAAAGAATTGGACATGTAGAGTAGAATCATCATATCAATAAAGTAAAAGGCGATGTCCGCCCAACTTCCGATCCCATATCTATTAGTAAAGACAGTCTGAATCATCCAGGAATTAATAAAAATAATTACAATCAATGCAAAAAGAGCAAAAGAGGTGGGAGAAACTAAGCCATGCTCTAGATGATGAAGAATCTCGGTTGTTTTAGATATCATGTAGACAAAAACGAGGTCATAAAACAAGGCAATTTTTGAGACTCGCTTATTTAATATATTTTGCATCCAGCCTACCTACTTTCTAAAATTCCTCATGTTCATTAGGATCAAATCTTCTTGCAGAAATTTTGTCTAAATTGATAAGTTTTTGGACTTCTTCAGGCGTTAATTTGAAATCAAAAATATCCAAATTGCTAATTTGATGTTCATAGGAACTGGCTTTGGGAATAGGAACAACATTAAGTTGAGTTTCCCACCGTAAAATTATTTGAGCGGGTGACTTATGGTATTTTTGAGCTAAGTCAATAATTTCTTTTTCTTGAAAAGCTTCACCAGCACGCTGCAACGGACTCCATGCTTCGGTAATGATGTTATGGTTATCATCATACTCACGAATTGTCTTGCTGGACCAGTAGGGATGAAGTTCTACTTGGTTAACAGCGGGCATAACGCCTGTTTCACGGTATAAATGTTCAATATGTGTTGGCTCAAAGTTAGAAACACCTACTGAGCGAATTAAGCCAAATCTTTGGGCATCTAGCATGGCTTGCCAGGCTTCAAGATAATGATTCTCCTTTGGATTTGGCCAATGGATCAGATAGAGATCATAGTAATCAAGATTAGCAGCATAAAGCGATTCTTGAATTTGTTCTATGGCTTCCTGATATTTATGATGACGACCTGGTAATTTAGATGTTATAAAAATATCATCACGATTTAGACTGCTATTTTTAATAGCACGACCTACTGCTCCTTCATTTTCATAATTAACAGCAGAATCAAGTAGACGATAACCATTCTTTAATGCAGCTTGAATAGCAAAAACTCCACGAGAACCATTTAATTTATAGGTTCCGAAACCAATTTTAGGAATTCGATTTCCATCATTTAAATTAAAGTATTCCATTCTTAATCTTCTTTCTGTTTTCAATATACTTATTACGTTTATTGTAACAGTCTAAATAAACAAAAAATTATTAATTACATTGCAAACGTACGTTCAAATATCTATACTGAAAGAAATAATGTTAGGGGAAAGAATAAATGGCAAAGAGAAGAAGATATCGAAAAAAACAGACAAATACAGTAGCAAACTGGATTATAGCGCTAGTAATTATTATTTGGGGTGGTTGGTTTAAGCTTAATTCTTCTAATCAAGTAGCGCATCAAAACCAAGATAATTCCCAGCAAGTAGTAAAGAATGCTACAACAGCGGATACCAACTATGGCGGATTGTCCAGTGCTGACTATCAAAAATTAGCTAATTTAGACTTTAAGAGCGGGGACAAGGCCTATGTCTATGTAAATAATAATAAGTCAACTTTGATCAAGAATGCCTGGAAGGTTAATAAAGTAATCTATTCTAATTTAGATAATTTGAACCGAACTTCTCATTCAAATACTGCCTTCTTAGAGCCCAGAAATGTGGCAAATGATTCTTTACGTGTAAGACAGTTCATCAATCCAACTGCATGGCATTCTAATCGTGAAAATGGGACTCAAATTTATAATCGTGGACACTTAATTGCTTATTCAGTTTCTGCAGGAATCGATCAAGATGGAAATTATAACCCTAATAATCAATCAGGTGATCAAAATAATCCTAAAAACCTATTTACGCAAACAGCTTTTTCTAACCAGAAAATTCAGACTATTTTTGAAGGAAAAGTACGTAATGCCTTAAAACAAGGTAATAAGGTTATTTTTCAGGCAACGCCAATTTTTAGGGGAAATGAATTAATGGCACGTGGTATTAATTTACAGGCTATAAGTTTAAATAATAATTTAGATTTTAACGTTTATATCTATAATGTACAGCCTGATTATGTATTTGATTATAATAATGGTAGGGCTAAAATAGATCGTAATATGGTAGTTAATCAATAATTAATTTTTATATTTATATGGGGGAAAATAATGAACAAAAGCAAGGATAACTGTACGGCAATGATTGTCGGAAAAAAAGCTACAATTGATGGTTCAACCATTATTGCTCGTGATGAAGACGGTTATGGCGGCATTAATGAAAAGACTTTTGTTGTCCATGAAGCAAAAGATTATGATGAAGAATATGTTTCAAAATATAATGGTTTAAAGCTTCATTTAAAGGGACATGGTTGTAAGTGGACTGCCACTCCAACAGCTGATGGATCAGAAGGTCGCTGGGATGAACAAGGAATTAATGAATATAACGTTGCTATGTCGGCTACTGAAACAGAGGCCACAAATGCTCGCTGTTTAGGTCATGATCCATTAGTAGAGGATGGAATAGATGAAGATTCGATGGTTTACCTTGTCTTACCATTTGTTAAGACTGCTCGTGAAGGGGTAGAGCGTTTAGGTAAATTAATTGAAAAATATGGTACTGGTGAAAGTAATGGTATCGCTTTTTCTGACCACGATGAAGTTTGGTATTTTGAAACTGGCGCTGGTCATCAATGGGTAGCACAAAGAATTCCCGAAGATTCCTATGCAATTTGTCCTAATATAATGGTGATTCAAGATATTGATTTTGATGATCATGATAATTTTATGTATGCACCAACTATTCGTGATTTTGTAGAAAAAAATCACTTAAATCCAAGTACTGATGGTAAGTGGAGTTTTAGAGATATTTTTGGTACTAAAGCAGAAGCAGATAGTTACTATAACACCCCAAGAACTTGGTATGGACAAAAGCTTTTTAATCCAAGTGTTGAGCAAGACCCATTAAGTCAAGAAATGCCATTTATTAGAAAGCCAGAAAAGAAAATTGGCGTTGAGGATGTAGAATTTTTCTTGTCTAGTCACTATAACGGTACTGAATATGACCCAATGGGATCGTTTGCTTCAGGGGATGATAAGAAGCAAAAAATGTTTAGATCAATTGCTTTGGACAGAAATCAATCTAGTTGTATTCTTCAAATTAGAAATGATGTTCCTAAAAAAATAGCAGGTATTCAATGGATAAACTTTGGTTTTTATGCTTATAGTCCTTATGTACCTTTATATACCAATATTGATGACACACCATTAAATTATCAAACGGCTAGTCATATGGTTACTCCAGAATCTAGTGCATATTGGTTGTATAAGAGTTTACAAGTTTTGGTAGAGCCAAGATATCATCAGTTTATTTACCAGGTTGAGAACTTTAGAGATGAATGTCAAAGTTATGCGGTTAGCCGTATCTCAGCAACCGATGAGAAAGCAGGAGGATTGTCTGGAAAAGAGCAAACTAAATACTTAACTGCTGCTAATGCTGAAACGGCTGCATATATTACTAATGAAACTAAGAAATTAATAAGTGATTTGACGAGACAAGCACTAAATTCTTCTAAATTTCAATTTGAACGTGGCGACAATTTGTAATTTTTTGAAAAACACTGCACAAGATGTAGTGTTTTTTTATGTGTGTCGGGCATGATATTACATCTAGTCCGTTGAAATACGGATCA
>CAMFQH010000149.1:0-4126 GCA_945980025.1 uncultured Lactobacillus sp. | reverse complement strand
CGCTTTGTTTCTAGACTATAGACGTTATCAGACCAGTTTTGAATTGTAGTATAACGACAATATGCATTATCTAAGACATTTACTTCAACAACTGCCGCATGTAAAGAATCTGAAGAGTATTGCGGAGCAGTACATCCTTCAACATAATCAAGATGCGCGTCCTCATCAACAATGATCAAAGTTCTTTCAAACTGGCCTGAATTTTCTGCATTTAATCTAAAATATGCCTGAACTGGTGTTGGAACTTGTACTCCTTTTGGCACATAAATAAAAGTTCCTCCTGACCAAACAGCACAGTTTAAGGCAGAAAATTTATTTGAATCAATTGGAACTAACTTACCAAAGTATTTTTTGAATAAATCAGGATACTCCTGCAAAGCTGTATCCGTATCAGTAAAAATGATCCCTAGTTTATCAAATTGTTCTTTCATTTTATGATAAACCATTTCGGATTCATACTGTGCAGCCGAACCCGCTAAGTATTTTCGTTCTGCTTGCGGTACACCAAGTCGCTCAAAAGTATCCTTAATATCTTGTGGTACATCCTTCCAATCACGATATTTTTTATCGGTCATTTTTTGATAATACAGCATATTATCTAAATCAAGCCCTGAAAGATCGGGACCAAAATCTGGCATTGGCATTTTTTCATAAATATGAAAAGCCTTTAAACGATAATCTAACATCCATTTAGGTTCATGTTTTTCTGCTGAAATTTGTCGAACTACTTCTTCTGTTAAGCCACGACCAGTTGAAAATTTCGGTTCTACATTATCGTGAAAGCCGAACTGATAATCTTCGTCTTTAACTATATCCTCTGCTTTAGTCATTTTCTTCTTCCTTTTCTTTACCAAGTAATGCTCGATCTAGTCCCCACCATGCTAAAGTAGCGCATTTGATTCGGGCAGGAAATTGCATAATATTTACTAATACTTGGGCGTCTCCTAATTGTTCTAATTTTAAAGTGTCGCTTTTCTTGTCGGCTGCTAAGTTTGAAAATAGCTGTGAAAGCTCAATTGCTTCTTCGATACTTTTTCCTTTTACCAAGTCTGTCATCATACTGGCAGAAGCTTTACTGATTGTGCATCCTTCGCCGTTAAAAGCAATTTTTTTAATTTTATTATTTTCAATCAAAATTGTTAGATGAATTTTATCACCGCAACTTGGATTATAAACAGTAGTTTCATGACTAAAGTCAGTTAGTTGTCCATAATTTCGCGGCATTTGAGCATGGTCTAAAATTACAGCTTTATATAAACTTCTTAATTTATCTAAACTCACTGAAAAACTCCTTTGCTTCGTGAAGAGAACTTACTAATTTATCAATATCATCTTTAGTATTATAAATAGATAAACTAGCTCGAACAGTTGACTCAGTATCAAGGCTAGCCATTAGCGGCTGAGCACAATGATGACCAGCACGAACTTCAATTCCGTTTAAATCTAGTGCAGTCGCTAAGTCATGGGGATGAATATTCTTTAAATTAAAAGATATTACTCCAATGCGACCATTACCTTTTTGTGGACCATAGATTGTTAATCCTAAAACATTTTTAAGCTTTTCTAAGGCATAACTTGTCAATTCCTGTTCATGTTTTTGAATAAGTTCAAAGTCTAGAGACTGCAGATAATCAATTGCTGCTCCAAGTCCAATGGCACCAGCAATATTTGGTGTACCAGCTTCAAATTTATATGGTACTTCTGCCCATGTCGCTCCTTCTCTAGTTACATTAGCAATCATTTCACCACCCAAACGATAAGGTGGCATTTTATCTAAGAGATCTTTTTTCCCATATAAAACACCAATCCCTGTCGGAGCAAACATTTTATGACCAGAAAAAGCATAGAAATCTACATTTAACTGAGCTACATCAATTGGAAAATGCCCAACTGCCTGTGCCCCATCAACTACAACAATTGCTCCTTTTTCATGAGCTAGATCAGTAAGCTCCTTAATTGGATTAATTGTGCCTAAAACATTGCTTACATGCGTCAAGGCAACAATTCTAGTTTTTGAGCTGATTTTACTTTTTAAATTTTCAATATCAAGTAAGCCATCTGAATTTATTTCAATAAAGTTTAACTTAGCCTGTTTTCTTTTAGCAAGTTGCTGCCACGGCAAAAAATTACTATGGTGTTCTATAATTGAAACTAGGATCTCATCCCCTGCCTGAATATTTTGTTCACCAAAGCTAGCTGCAACTAAATTTAAACTATCAGTGCATCCAGAAGTAAAAATAACTTCTTTAGCATTATTTGCGCCAATAAAATTAGCCACCTTTTGACGGCTTGATTCATATTGATTAGTAGCTCTTAAGCCTAATGTATGAACTCCACGATGGACGTTTGCACGTTCTTTTTCATTAAAATCTCTAACTTTTTCTTCAACAAATTTCGGTATTTGGCTAGTTGCAGCATTATCTAAATAAACAAGAGTTTCATCATTAATCTTTTGATTAAAAATTGGAAAATCCTGCTTTATTTTTTCAGTGTTTAATTTGGCCATCGATCAGTTTTCTCTCTAGAATATCAATCATTTTTCTGCGAACATCTTTATTTGGAATTGCATCTAAAACTGCACCTAAAAAGCCACGTATAACTAATCTTTGTGCCTGATCGTAAGGAATTCCTCGACTCATTAAATAGTTCATTTGGACTTTATCAACTGGACCAACACTAGCAGCATGAGCTGCAATAACGTCATTTTCATCAATTAAAAGTAATGGATTAGCATCCCCATGAGCTTCATCCGACATCATTAGGACTCTATTTTGTTGATCAGCTTTTGAGCCATGTGCACCATGCACAATTTGACCAATTCCATTGAAGATCAACCTGGAATTTTCTAGTAAGACCCCACGTTGATTAATTAATCCAGTTGAGTGCGGACCACGATTAGTTACGCGATTATTAATTCCCACTTTTTGGTTAGCAGTTGTAACTGCAATTGCCTTAGAATCTGCAAAGCTTCCTTCCCCAACTAACTCAGAATCAAGATCTCCCAGTGTATTGCAATCGTTCATAAAAGCAATTGCCCATTCAACATGGGCATCTTTTTCAATTTTTGCTCGACGATTAAAGTAAAGGGTTGTGTCTTGGCTAAGTTCATCAAGTGAAGAGAATTCAATATGACTCCCTGGGCGTGCTACAAGTTCCACCATTAAACTTGCTGAACTAGCTTTTTTCTCTTTATCTTGAATTTCTTCTAAAAATTTTACTTTACTATTATTATCGGCAACGATTAAAAGGTGAGAAATATAGGTATCTTGAGTTGGGCTTAAAGAAATTGTAATCGGTTCGGTTAAGATAGTATCTTTAGGAATATAGAGGAAAAGTCCAGAATTTAAGTAGGCATAATGATAGGCAGTTAATTTATCTTCATTATGTTTAATTACTGACCCTAAAGTTGACTGCACAAGTTCGGGATATTTTTTACTTGCTGTAAAAATATCGGTTAAGATAATACCTTTCTTTTCTAAAAGTTTCTGCTCCTCTTTTAAAGAAAAGTCAGCTTGATTAGACCAAGAAAAATCTTCCTTTTTAATCAAAGGCCAATCTTGATACGAGAATCGCTGCATTTTAGGATAATCAAGTTCTTCTAGTCTTTCAAAGGATTTAATTCTTAAATCAGTTAACCATGAGGATCCATTATTTTTATGAGAAAAATTAAGCAAATTTTCTTTAGTTAGCATAAGCACTCCTAATTCTCATCAACTAATTTAATATCTAAGCCAAGTTCGTCACGTAAACCTGCATATCCCTCTTGTTCAAGCTTCTTAGCTAAATCAGGACCTCCATCTTTTACAACTCGTCCATCCATCATGACATGTACAATATCTGGGACGATGTAATCAAGCAAACGTTGATAGTGCGTTATCATTAAAGCACCAAAATTATCTCCTCGCATTGCATTAACTCCACGCGATACTACTCGTAATGCATCTATATCAAGGCCAGAATCAATTTCATCTAAAATTCCAAAACTTGGTTTAATCATTAACATCTGTAAAATTTCATTACGTTTCTTTTCTCCGCCTGAAAATCCTTCATTAAGATATCGTTCAGTCATGGCCTCATTCATATCTAACAAATCAAGGTTCTTATCCAATTCATTCAAGAAAGTCAT
>CAMFQH010000148.1:0-4178 GCA_945980025.1 uncultured Lactobacillus sp. | reverse complement strand
TAGAAAATGAATTACACCTCACATTTTTAATCGCTTTGACAATCGGAATTACTGTCACCATCATTGGTGAAAGCTGGCGTTATTATTTTGAAAGTCAACATGAAGAAGCAATTGCTAAATTGCATTACGAAAGCAAGCGTGATGAATTAACTGGTCTTCTTAACTTTCGCGCTTTTGATCAAGTATTGAAAAAATTATCTAAAAGACCTAATATAACTAATACCTATATTGGCGCCATTGATATCGATCATTTTAAAGTAATCAATGATACCTATGGTCACTTAAATGGTAATATTGTTCTGCATACTTTTTCTAAAAAACTGAAACACGAGATTGATAAAGCTTTTGCTCCTAATTGTTTCGTTTACCGCTTTGGCGGTGACGAATTTTCAATTGTCATTTTTAATGCTAATCCTGAACAAATCATCGCTGCACTAAACAATGTTGAACAATATTTCCGCGATAATTTTATCAAACTTCCTGATAATAAAACTAAAATAAAGTTCTCGTTTTCATGTGGCTTCACGAAGCATTTATCTAATGAACATTTTTATAACACTCTTGAACGCGCAGCTGATTTAGTTTACAAAGTAAAAAATAATGGCCGCGGAAAAATATTGACTGATTAAAAAACTAAGGAAATGAATAATGCTTAATGGATATTTAATTGGCGGGATTATAGTTTGGTTATATGCCCTTTCAGTAACTAATCGTGCACATTTATTTGCTTTTTATTATTGGGTTGGTGCTATTGGTGCTTTTCTTTTAACTACTTTTGCATGCCACAAATATTTTGTCTGGTTCCTAGCTAGCCTAGTGAGCCGCGGAGTTGGTGTGATTGGACAGCTGACTCATAGCTTTACTGCTTATCCGTTTCCAGCTGCTTTAGACATTCAAACTACTTTTGGATCAATTACCCTATTAGTTGACTATGAATGTTCTGGAATTATTGAAACATTGGCATATTTAAGCTTATTAATTTTCTTTCCTATTTACACTCGTCGTCAAAAGGTTGCTCTTAGCATTATCGGTGTTTTTTGGATCTACTTTATTAATATTTGCCGATTAGGTTTAATTGGGATAACCGTTCATTACCTTAATTTGCGAACCCTGTTCTGGGTTCACAACGTTATAGGACGTATCTTTTTCTATATCTTTACAATTCTTCTATATTATCAAGTCTTCACCCATTCACAATTAGTCTCAAACTTACTAGGGCGAAGCAAATTAGATTAAAAAGGAATAATCATGTTTGATCAAACAGTATTACAAATGGGATTCTGGGCTACTTGGCTTTTAATTCCTGTCATATTTGAAGAAATTCCGATGATAATTAATTTTATTCGGCTTCTTCATCATCATAAAATTCGCAAAAAAACCCCTCTGCCAGATTTTTTGCCAGTATTATCAATTATTATTCCGACTTATAATTCATCCAAAACACTTTATAGATGCCTTAAATCGCTAGCTGATTCAGATTATCCCAAAAATTTACTAGGAATTTTCGTTGTCGATAATGGCAGCAAAGATGACACCTTTCAAGTCTTTGCTAAAGCTCAAACGGACTATCCACAATTATTGATGCGGTGGCTTACTTCTCCTCATGGAAAGTCTTCTGCATTAAATGCTGCCATTTATAAAGCAAGATCCCAATATATCATTAATATCGATAGTGACGGTCGGTTGGATAAACATGCTTTAAACAACATTGTTAAAAAATTCTCGGCTAATCCAAATATCGATGCTTTAACTGGAACAATTTTAACTGATCGTCATTTAATTAAAAAGCCGCACAAGCTTTTGAAGTTAAATGAATATTTTGAATATTGCCAAACCTTTCTAGCAGGAAGAAATATTGAAAATAACAGCAATCATATTTTCACGCTTTCTGGTGCCTTTTCGGCTTTTAAACGCGAGACCTTAATTAGAACGTATCTTTACAGTACCGATACAATTAGTGAAGATACTGACATGACTTTCCAAATCCGGTACAATTTAAAGGGAACGATTTCATTTTGTGATGATGCAATTTTTTATTCTGAACCAATTAGCGGCTTCAGTGAACTATATACTCAGCGACAACGCTGGCAACGCGGTGAACTAGAAGTCATTAACAAATATTTATCGCAAGTTTTATCTTGGAAACAATTCTTCAGTAATTTTCAAATTCGTCGTTTAATCATTGATCACACAGTCACTTTCCTAAAAATAATTTGGATGTTTGCTATTTTCATATTATTAGGATTTGGCTATTCATGGATATCATTATTGTTTTCTTATGCGGTAATTTATCTTTTATATTTATTTTTGGAGATTTTGAGTTCAATTTGTGTTTACATATACTTAGGAAGCTTTCCAGAAGAAAGAAAATTTTATCTTAAAAATATTTGGGTGATTTTTTTACTGCCTTTTTATAATTTACTTTGTTCTTTCATTCGTTGTGTTGGGATTATTAATGCTTCAACCACCACTACAACTTGGCAAGGAATTAATATAATTCAAGAAGGTCAACAGGTTAACCAAATCATAAAAAAAGATATAAGACAATTATTGAAAAGAAAAAATTATGACGACTAAATATCATACTTATATATTCACAACTTATTTGAACGCATCACATGCTATTCGTTGGAGTGAAGGAATCGGGCAGGCTCATCCCCATACTTATGAAATAAGGTATAGCTTTCATATTAATAACGGCAAATTGATTCGTTTCAATGAAATTGAAAATAAGATTGCTGAAATTATAAAAAAGTTTAATAATCAATTTTTAAATGAAGTTGAGCCATTCACCAAAGTAAATCCTACTTTAGAAAATTTAACCGATTATCTATTCAATCGTTTCGGCGAAGAATTAAATAAATTGAATTGTAGTTTAGATGAAATATCTGTAAGTGAATCACCAATGAGAACTTATCAGATTTCAATTAGGTAACAGAGGTAATAGTAATGAGTAAGTGGTATAACGTTTTTCAACCTATTTATCAAGTCGATAAAGATTTAAATGTAACAATTTCACATTATGAAATGTTATTACGAGATGAAAATGATTCCTTCCCAAATAACGATTTCTTCAGAGTAATTGAAACTGAAGAAGAAAATCAAAAATGGATTTTAGCCGAAAAAGAGTCAATAGATCAAACTTTTGCTAAGTACCCTGATATCTGTATCAGTTTAAACATTGAGCCTATTCAATTCGCATACCCAAGTGTTTGGAAATTTATTGAAAATATTTATAGTAAGTATGGTAAAAAAGTGGTCATTGAAGTAACTGAACGTCAACTTCAAGCTGGAACCTTAGGTAATAAACAATTTGATAAATCTTTCCAAAGATTCCATGATATTGGCTTGGACGTTGTTTTAGACGATGTTGATTCTGGTGGTCATAGCCTTACTTTTGTAGATCACCATTCTGATATAATCAGTGGGATTAAATTATCATTACTAGACTTCGATCCTATTAGTTCTGATACTACTATTAAATTTATTGATGCTTGGACTAGCTTTGCTAAGGAAAAACACTTAGGTCTAGTTGTAGAAGCTATCAGAAATAAGGAAATTGCTCAAAAATTTGCTGGTAATAAACATATTTTACAGCAAGGTTATTATTGGCAACAGGGAGTAAAACTAGAAGACTTACCAACGGTTTATGGATTTAAGAAGTAATTACAAAAAGGCAGAATTGATTGCTCAATTCTGTCTTTTTTTACATGTATTTATTTAAAAATTTGTTTATTCGCATTTTATATTCATGCGGATAAGTTTCAAATGAACGCGCATGAGCTGCACTTTTGGCAATCCATAACTCCTTAGGACCATTTGTAGCATGATAGTTTTGATACACCATTTTAGTTGGCACAAAATTATCTTTTCCACCATGGATAAATAGCATTGGCTTAGTATTCTTTTTTAATTGCTTAACTGCAGATGCATCCCCTAAATAAAAGCCAAGATTTGCTTTACTTACACCGCTTAATAGCGTAACTGCACTTGTAGCTACTGCTTGCGGCATACCGTATAAATCTTTTGCTTCATGCATGAATTCAGCTTTCACATCACTATACCCACAGTCTTCAATATATGCCTTAACTTGCTTAGGCATCTTGAGGCCACTAGTCATCATTGTGGTTGCTCCGCCCATACTGACGCCAAAAATTACAATCTGTTGTTTTCTTCCT
>CAMFQH010000147.1:0-4203 GCA_945980025.1 uncultured Lactobacillus sp. | reverse complement strand
GGTGGAGCAATTAACTTAAGAACTGGTGCAAGTACTACTAGCCCAATTATTGAAACTTTACCAATTAATACTGTAATTAAATACGATGCATACTACCGTTCTGGTAACTATGTATGGTTAAGACAACCACGTGCAAATGGTCAATACGGTTATTTAGTTGGTCGTTTGAATAACCAAGCATGGGGAACTTACAGATAATTTGATAACAATTTTCAAATAGACTAAATACATGAAAGACGTGATCCTAATGGGAATCATGTCTTTTTTGTCTTATAATAAACTATGAAAAAAGCATGGAGGATATAATTTTGATTTATACAGTAACCTTAGATCCTAGTGAAAGTGTAGTAGGTAAAGGAATTAATATTTCACTTATTTTAAAAAAACTAGGTATTGATTCAATTGCGACTGGAATTGTAAATCACAAAAATGTAGAGCAAGTAGCAGAAGAGCTTGATAAAGCTGAGATTGAGAACCAATTTATTGAGCAAACTCGTGGAATTAAAATTACTGCTAAAAACCAACAAAAATTATTGGATTATTTGAAAGTCTTAAAAGCTGGTGACATTTTAGTAATTGCCGGAAGCTTTGCTAAGGGAATAGACCCAGTTTATCTAACTGATTTGGCTAAAGTTGCTGATCAAAGAGCAGCTGCATTAGTAGTAGATGTTCCTTATGAAAACGTACTTGATATCTTACCAATGAACCCATTATTAATTAAGCCAAATGAGACTGAATTGAAGCATTGGTTCGAAAAGGATGACAAGGAAGTAACTACAAAAGAATTAATTGATATGGCTCATAGCTTAGTAGTCAAAGGAGCACAACATGTTCTTTTGTCCTTAGGTGCAAATGGTGCTGCAATTGTTAATATGATGGATGCTTTAATGGCACATGCGCCTGAAATTGAAGAAGTTGATAGTAGTGGTAGTGGGGATGCCTTACTTGGAACTTTCTTAGCTGGGATGCTTAAAGGATACACTCCTGTTAGAAATTTAGCTGATGCAATTGCTGCAGGTAGTGATACGGCTCAAAGTAAATGGCTTACTGATTTCAGAACAACCCCCGCACTTCAAAAGCAAGTTATTGCTAGAAGAATTACCTTTGAAGAAGCAGAATAAATAGAATAAGTTGGCTTATAAAAGCCGACTTATTTTTTGTTGTTTTTTAGTATAATGGTACTAAATTTACTATAAGGGGAAGAAAAGTGGATCTATCTATATTTATTGTTAGTTTAGCAGCTTTAGTAATTCCAATCGTTATGGCGCGATTTAGGATTAATGCTATACCAACGGCAGTTGCTGAGATTGTGACTGGAATAATTCTAGGAAAAAGCTTATTAGATACCATAAAAATCACAAGCAGCGTATCGCTTCTATCAAATTTAGGTGTGATTTTGCTGATGTTTCTATCAGGTATGGAAATTAATTTTGATCTTTTTAAAAAGAAGGATTTACCTGAGTCTAAACAGAGTAAAATTAATCCAGCACGAATAGCAGTTATTGCTTTTACTGCTATCACAATAACGGCATTTGCTTTAGCCTATATTCTAAAATTAATAGGCCTATTTAATGATGTTATGCTGGCTATGATTATTTTTATGACTGTAGCCTTAGGAGTGGTAATTGCCACTCTAAAAGAAAAAGAAATCTTATCTCGACCGATTGGGCAAACCATATTATTAACAGCCGTTCTAGGGGAAGTAATTCCCTTATTGCTGTTGACTATTTATGCTTCAATTAACGGTGGGAATGCTGGAAGATTATGGCTTATTGTTCTGCTTTTCCTAGCAGCAATTATCTTGTTGAGACGATTTAAACAACCGTATCGGTGGTTTAATAAGATCTCTAAAGCAACTACTCAACTAGATATTCGATTGGCCTTCTTCTTAATATTTACCCTAGTAACAGTTGCAGAACGTGTAAGGGCAGAAAATATTTTAGGTGCCTTTTTAGCTGGGATGGTTATGAAGTTACTTGAACCAAGTGAAGCCACAATGGATAAGCTAACTTCTATTGGTTATGGGTTCTTCATTCCAATTTTCTTTATTACAACGGGTGTTAAGCTAGATTTAAAGTCACTTCTTGCTAATCCGAATGCTTTAATGTTGATCCCAGTTTTAGTATTATTCTTACTTTTAGCCAAATTGCCTATATTTTTGGTTTATACACGAAATTTCAATAAACGTAACAGTCTTGCGGGTACATTTTTAATTATGACTACAATTACAATTGTACTTCCAACATTAGAGGTTGCTCGTAAGTTAAATGCAATTACTGAAACTCAATCAGATGCCTTTATTTTGGCAGCCGTAGTCGTATGTATCTTAGGCCCAATTTTATTTAATTCGCTCTTTAGATTAACTAAAGAAGATAAAATTAAGCAACGAGTTGTCATGATGGGAACCAATGTAATGACGGTGCCTGTTGCTCAGGAGCTTCATGATAATTGGTATGATGTATTATTAGTAACCCATAAAAAAGAAAACTATGATACTTATAAGAGCAAGGTTGCTAATTTGAAGTTAATTAACAGCTTAGAAGAGTCATGTTTAGAAAAGGCCGGTGTCTTTGACTGTGATATTTTAGTAGCTGGATTTATTGAAGATGACCTAAATCGTAAAATTGCCCGTTTAGCAAAAGAGCATGGTGTTCAAAGAGTTATTGCTAGTCAAGAGAGACCAAAGCCTGAAACAATTAAGAAATTAGTCAGTGAAAAAATTGAAATTTACAATATTTTCAATGTTCAGACTTCTGTATTAAGAGCTCTAATTGAATCACCTTCAATTTTGAGAATTTTAACAGATACTAAGAATGGCCTGTTTGAAGTAACGGTTAGAAATCATAAGTATGCTGGTCAGAAATTGATGAATCTAGACTTTATTGAACAAATGACTGTTAGTCGAATTTGGCGGAATGGTAAATGGTTAGTGCCACATGGAAATACAATCATTGGAGTAGGAGATCATCTAATTTTTACAGCTAAAGGTGAAGATGCAGAAAGAATTAGAGAAGAACTAGGTAGAAGAAATTAAATATAAAAAATGACAGGATTTTTAGTCCTGTCATTTTTGTTAACGTTGCTTTTTCGCTTCTTGTAAAACAGCTAGGGTATTTAGACTATGGGTAAAAGCTTGATCAGCAGCTGTAAAATCATGTTGATCAATAATCTTAGTGAATTCGATAAATTCAGCAATCATTCGATGAGAATACTTGTTGTGGTTAACAACTTTCGGCTCTTCTCCTAGTAATTGGATGCCAACTTTTGGCATTTCATTAGGATGGCCGTAAATAATGAGTGCACCTTTTTCACCTTCAATGGTGCTGACATTAGGTGAAAAGCTATCTTTAGCTGCAATTGAACTGGCTTGTTTGTCAGAATAGCCCAAGTGAAGGATGCCAGAAGTATCAATATTTTTTTGAATAGTTGGGAAATATTTAACAGAATCTGGCTTACCAAATAATTTAATAATAATGTGTAAGTTGTAGATGCCTAAATCCATTAGAGCCCCACCATCTTTTTTAGGATCGAAAGCTGGTTGAATGTCCCCTTCTAAGAAAGCATCATAGCGACTTGAATATTGAGTGTAATTAAGATTAACAACATGAATTGGGGCAATTTTAGCTAAGTTATCTTCAATGAATTTAAAGTTTTCTAAATAAATGTTAGTGATCGCCTCAACAATAATTACTTGGTTTTTATCAGCAATTTCTTTTAATTCACGTGCTTCATCAGTTGTAGCAACAAATGGTTTTTCACAAATGACGTTTTTTCCTGCTTCTAATGCGGCCTTGGCAATACTAAAATGCAAACTATTTGGAACAGCTACATAGACAGTATCGACATTAGCATCATTAAATAGGTCAGTATTGTTATCGTATAATTTTGAAATATTATACTTTTCTTGCAATTCAAGACCAATTTGATGGCTTCTTTTAGTAGTTGAAAGAGCCGCAAGTTCAAGATCTGGGATTTGATCAGCAATTGATAGAAAATCATGAACAATTTTTCCTGAGCCAATAATACCTAATTTCATAAGGTAATCTCCTTAATTAAGTTTAAAATTTAATTTTTTAGCATTTTTAGTAACTGAGGAAGGTACGGTTAACTTTTTAACTTTATTAATGTCATAAAGATGTAAGGTGAACGTACCTTCTTTCTTAGTATTATAAGTAACTTTATAGTACATATCAGTTAGTTGTT
>CAMFQH010000146.1:0-4220 GCA_945980025.1 uncultured Lactobacillus sp. | reverse complement strand
CTAAAGCTTATAATGAAGCAAAAGAAGATGCTGCTAAGACTGATAAGGAATACCAAGCTGCTCAAGATGAATTGACTAAGTTAAACAATCATATTGAAGATTTATCAACAGCAATTACTAACTATGAATCTAAGATCAAGCAATTAAATACTACAATCAACAAGCAAAAGGCAGACCAAAAGCGTGCTGCTCTTGATGCTCAAATCAACAAGGCTCTAGATAATGTTTCAGCTTCTAAGCAAGCTGCCACTACAACTACTAGTGTTCAAGCTGGCACTTCTAGCTCTGTAGCTTCATCAGGGGCTGTATTTACTACTCAAAGAAGTGAAGTCTTAACTAACACTGTAGTAAGATCAAATAATGCATCTGTTTTAAGTCCTCAAACTAAGAAGTTAGTTGCCCAAGCTAATGCATCTAAGAATTCATTACCACAAACTGGTGCTAACGATAAGCTTAGCGTATTTGCTGCTTTAGCAGGATTGTCTTTAGCATCCCTAGGCCTAGGCTCTTTAGCAGGCGAAAAGAAGAGAAAGCGTAACTAAGCCGATGGAAGAGAAAGAAGTTCTAAGAAAGCTTGGCCTTGAGAATGAGAGAGAATTGAGTGAATTAGATCAATTAAATAAATATTCACTTGATTATGATGAGAAGAATGATTTATTTAGACTTTCAGATAAAGATGAATTAGTAGTTAATAATAGTCTTAGTCATTTATCTTCTACTCAACTCATTCAGCCAATTTTATTCTATCGGGATTATGCTAAGATCATAATAACGGGCTGGAGAGCACTTTTGAACGTTGCGCCTGCTTCTGATGAAGATTCCGAAAACCATGAACCATCTTGGATCAAGAAAAAGATAGAAAATGGTAAAGGAACATCCGTTGATAAGGTAATGGTAGGTGAGTCTGAACTAATTGGTAAGGAAACAAAGATTACTAAATCGGATTTGAATATTCAAGCAGGTCATTTGCTAGGAAAATTTAGTGGAATACTTCAAAATATTGAAAAGTATCTAGGAACAGATCAAAATATCGATAATATAATGACCTATCCTCAATTTAAACGTGCTAACGAAAGTTCTAAAGAATATTCGGGTCAATCGAAAGTAGAAAGTAATATTTGGAATAATAGAGATACTTGTTTCTACTATGAAGCAGAAGCTATTTTTGCAAATATTAATGATAATATTCCGATTGGTACTAGACTTCGAGTTATTCCAGTTAGAAAGAATGAAAAAGACAATCGCCAATATGTAATCGATTCAGATGCGGATGAAGAAATTGCAGTTCACGTCTTCATTCCTAACTGTGATTACGCAGAAGAGGATTCAAAGTCAGTTTTGAAACGCGAAAACACAGTAGATGATTATCGCACCTTCTTTAAAGGAGGTAATCTAAACAGCTTAAAATGGAAATAGGCTGTTAACTCCAAAGAATAATTAAATAACAGTTTGATTTTTAATTAGGGTGAAAGCTCTAATCCACTTATCTTTTATTTTATTTTTACATAAAATATCGTTTAACATTTTTCATCGAAAACAAGCAACTGAATGGTTGCTTGTTTTTTTGTTTAATAACAAAAAAGTCCTTATTCTGCCTATGAATAAGGAATATTGTTATAATAAGAAGTGAAAGATCAATAATCTTGAGGAGGAAATTTATTATGAAAGATGAAGTTCAAGCTCCACAAGAGGAAACTCCTAACACATATTGGCGTTGGCTGGTAGAGTCATGGCGCTATCCTCTCGGCCACAACCTAGGGGAAAAGTGGTACGGAGTCGTTACCTTATTAGGTGAAGATATTGTATTATTCATTGGTTTAGCTATTACTAGTAATTATATTGCTAATATGTTTGATATTACGCTGATCCATCGTGCATCAGGTTTTACCTTCTGGTCAATCGTAATTCTGTTCTGTGTTCAAATTATTACGATTCTTTGTTCCATGGTTGGTCACTTGTTCGTGTTCGGTAGTACCGGTGGCTTTTGGCAGTATGTCAACAAGGTTGCACAAGTAACTAACTGGAATTTCTGGATTGTAATTTGTGCATTCTTCTTCTTAATCCTAAGCTTAAGTTCAGGCTTGCTTGGATTTGGAGAAGCCTTAGTTTGGATCTTCTATGCCCTGTTTTCTTTAGGTTCATTCTTACTGGTTGTTTGTCCTGATCCAGGAACCGAAAAGATGATCCATGATCCATTCTGGGGTGCAGTAATTTACCTAGTAATGATTGTTGTTATCTATGCTATTATTTGGGGCTTAGCCTTCAGCATTATGATCAACTTGTAGAATATTAAACAAAAAAGATGTCGCTTAATCAACGCGTAGTGCGAAGATTAACGACATCTTTTTTGTTGTGGGGGTTATTTGTTAGTTGTATTTTTAACGTTTGGGAGCATATAGCTTCTGAAAATCCATTTGAATTCTTAAGGCCTCGTAGATTGGTTTTCCACCTAAGAGATCTAAAACGAAATAAGCAATAAAAGTTGCCACGAGCATTGGAAAGATCTGTTCAACTGAGCCAACCATTTCTGTTAACAGGGTTAAAGCAGTAAAGGGTGCTTTTTCAATAGCACCAAAGTAAGCACACATGGAGGTAACAATAATAATGCCATAGCAGCGTTTAGGAGCAATTCCGTAGTGAATCATAATCACGGCGAAGATAACGCCTAATAAGGCTCCTAAAACAAGAATTGGCATAAAAATACCACCAGGAACTGAGGCACCATATGAGATCATTGAAAAAATAAAACGGATAATAAACCAAATAAGTGGCAACAAAATTAAACTTAACATCCCAGTTTGGATATTTTTCATAAAGGTTGGTTCAAAAAGACCAGAGATAAAATCGTGAGAACCACCAAGAATCTTCGCATTCCAGAGGCCAATCGGAATTACTAAGATTAGCGGAATAATACTGTGGTAGATTTTAGGAATGACAGTAAGTTTTGAATAAATGGGTTTAAGACTTAAGAGGCAGTATTGATAAAGATAAGCAAGTAAGCCCAAAAGAGCCCCCATTAAGATTACAAACCAATAAGAAGTTAAGGGTAAAGACTTGTCTAAAGGAAGATAGAGACATGGCGTGGTACCAAAAAAGCAGAGCGTCATTAGGTCAGACGTCATTGCAGCAGCTAGAGCAGTCAGGCATTCCTTCGGATCAAAACTAAAGGTTATTTCTTCTACTAAGAAGAAGACCCCAGCTAAGGGAGCTGAGAAGGCCGCGCTTAAGCCAGCCGCAATCCCGCATCCCTGGAGTCTCTTAAGATCTTCATTATCGGCATGAAAAAGATTCTGACCAAAAGCTTGTCCCACCATAGCGCCCATTTGAATACAAGGGCCTTCTCGTCCAAGAAAAAGTCCCGGACAAATTGCTAAAAGCCCACCAACAAACTTACGCCATAGAATGCTCCACCAATTCATTTTATTTTCGTCAAGCATGACAGCTTCAACTTGAGGAACACCTGAACCAGTAATATTGTTTAAGACTGGTTTAATAATTTGAGCAAGAATCAGACAAATTATTAGAGTCCCAATCAGGTAAGGAACAAGGTAGATCGGCTTTTGACGCATTAAAGGATAGATAAAAAATAGAAATTTCATCGTGTGGTCAATAACCCAACGGAAAGTTCCAACAATTAGGCCCGTAATTAACCCAATGATAATTCCTTGCAAAAAGATAAAGAAAAAATTTGATGTAAATGGTTTGGCTAAAACTTGTTTGGCCGTTTTAATCATTTTCTGCCAGCTTTCTAAGAGTGTTAATAAGCCTAGTTTACATCAAATTAATAAGCCCAAAATAAAAATAACGATAGCGTTTTACTATCGTTATTTCTGAGTATTAATATTTTGTGGTCTATCTTAGTTTTATTATTTATCTCCATCAAAAATAGAAGACTTAACAATAACATAATCTACTACTCTGATTGCACTTAGATCTTTTCCACCAGCGTAAGAAATTGAAGACTGTAGATCTTCTTGCATCTCACGCAAGGTATCTTTGATTGAGCCGCGATATGGAACTAACATTTGCTTTCCTTCGACATTGCGGTAGGCGCCTTTTTGAACTTCAGAAGCTGAACCCCAGTATTGCTTATAACGCTTACCATCAATCGTAATTAAGTTACCAGGAGATTCTTCATGACCAGCAAAAAGCGAACCAATCATGACCATTGAAGCACCAAAGCGAACAGACTTAGCGATATCACCATTGTGGCGAATTCC
>CAMFQH010000145.1:0-4223 GCA_945980025.1 uncultured Lactobacillus sp. | reverse complement strand
CAGAGCACGTCACTAGTAATGATGAGGTCGAAGGTTCGAATCCTTTAGTCAGCACAATTTAAAAGTCCTAACCAGATGGTTAGGACTTTTTTGTTGCGCTTTTATCTTAGTATAATGAAAATATAGAGGTATATTATCTGATAAATTGATATTTCAAAAAAATCTTAGAAAAGGTAAAAGCAGATGAAGCTAAATAAAGATAGTCAAACTTTAGATCAAATTGCCCCATTAGTTGAATATTCCTTTTTAAAAACTAATGACCTTCATCAAGATGTTAATTTTTTAAGTAGATATGACCATAGTATGGGGGTTGGCGAATATAAAGATGGAAAATTAGCTAGTTACATCATGGTCAATGAATTTGAAAGTAGAATCTTTGCTAAAAAGGTAAAAATGGGTGGAGTTGGTTATGTAGCTTCATATCCAGAAAATCGCGGTCAAGGTGATATTAATCGCTTGATGAATGAAATTATTTTAGAGTTGTACAGGCAGAATTATGCTATTTCTAATTTGGCACCATTTTCTGAAAGTTTTTATCGACGTTATGGCTATGAAAATGCTATTTATGAAAAAATGTATAAATTAAATCCGGCTTATTTGCGCTTTTTTAAGTCAGTTAAAGAAGGAAAAATTGTCCGAGGAAAATGGAAAGATTCAGACTTAAAAGAAGCAGTCATAAAGTTATATCAAGATAAGCTGAATCAAAATAATCAAAGAAATACTGTTGATCGTGAAGACTGGTGGTGGGATCGTTTAGATACCTATTATCCTGGGAGATTTATCTGTGTCTACTTTGATAAAAATAATCAGCCAGCTGGCTATATGTTCTATCGTATTCGGGATAGGGAGTTTAGGGTGAAGGAGCTGTACTATAAAACGCCTCAAGCAGCGAAAGCCTTATTGAGCATTATTGCTAGTCATTCTTCAAGTGATTTGAAATATTATGTGAAAATGCCAGAATCAAGCTTACTAGGCGAATTTTTCCCAGAGCAGGAAGGATTAAAAGTTCAAATTTTACCTTACATGATGACTCGAATAATTAATGTTGAACAAGTATTAGAAGCCTTGCACTTAATTAATACCGGTAAAATTAAAATCGAAATAACTGATGATGAAATAGTTGCTGAAAATAATGGGACTTGGGAGATTGATCAGATAAACAAAGAGACTAAAGTGAGAAAAACTGAAAAAGATCCCCATTATAGCGGCTCTTTAACTAATTGGACAAAAGTTTTATTAGGTCATTTAACTTTGAAACAAGCTGTTCGATTAGGATTTATTAAGGAACATCATCTAGTAGATAATGATTTTATAAAGGGTGAAGTTTCGTTTTATGATTACTTTTAATTAAAGATAGATTTTCTGTTATTAGAAGCAGAAAATCTATTTTTTCTTATAGCCGGCAATGTCCCAATCTGTAAAAGTATAATCTAACTTCTTCCCATAATATTTTTCATATGCTGCTTTCTTTTGGAGGTAGTCAACTTTACGCATTTTTTCTATATTTTGAGCAAGTGAGAGTTTGGGATCAGGATAAATAGTAGGTAGAACATGAAGAATCCAACGTGTTTTGTTAAATTCAGGATGCAGTTTTTCTTGCTTGTTAGTGTCCTTAATTTCTACAAAGCATGAAATAATTGGAACATTCATTTTAGCTGCATAATAATAGGCGCCTTTTTGCAGAGGACGAGGTTTTCGATAATTAAGCCATAATTCTTGTTCTGGATATACCACAATCCAGCGATTTTTCTTAGAAAAGATTTTATTTAAGTGTTTTGGCAGCTCACGTCCTAAATAGCGAAAACTAGCAGTTACCGGGATGCTATCAATATTCCTCATTAAAAAGCCAATCCAGTTTGGTAGTTTTAAATTAGTATCTTCGATAACAAAATATAATCGCTTATGATATTTCATGGCGAGCCGCTTCAGAGGGAGACAATCAAATTGATTGTAGTGATTACAGGTTACAATAGCTGAAGAAAGCTTACTAAGAGATTCAGGATTATCAATTTCAGTATTTAAAGTTAAAAGAGGCGTTCCGATGTTAAGGATTCCGCGTGCAAGTATATTAATAGCTTTAGAAAAGGGGCTATTATGATTAGCCCAAAATTTTTCTACTAATTTTAGGCGATCTTTTTTGCTTAAAACTGGATCATCTGGTTCAACTTTTGCGTTAAATTTTTTCTCCTTAACACATCTTTTAATATTAAAAATAACCTCTTGTCGCTTTTTACCAATAATCATAACTAGCTCTCCAAACTTTTTAGGATAGATTCCAAGCTCTATTTTATTTATTTTGTTTTTTAAAACCAAATATTATCCCACTTATCTTCATTCATGCTAAGCTAAGGTGAAAGAATAAAATATAAAAGGAGGAATCCCTAAATGAAAGTAGGTATTATTGGTGCTTCTGGAATGGCAGGGAGTGCTATTTATAAATTAGCTAGTGAAAACAAAGATCTTGAAGTTACAGGTATTGTCAGAGATAAAGAAAAGGCCGAAAGAGTTCTTGGTAAAGATGCTCACCTTTTAATTGGCGATGTTTTAACAATGGACGATAGCTTACTAGAAAACTTTGATGTAATTGTTGATGCCTTTGGTACAACTCCTGAAAAGGCAAAGGATCAAGTAAAGCTAGCAACTAAATTATGTGGTCTAGCTAAGAACAAGGATATTAGAGTAATCTTTATCTTAGGTGCAGGTAGTCTTAGAACTGGAATTGATAACCACTTGGTAGTGGAAGACATTAAGAAATTAACTGGTTCAGAAAACTGGATTAATACCCCTCAAGAGCAATTAAACGAATTAAACTACTTAAAACAAGTTGAAGATGTAGATTGGCTGGGAATTTCACCAGCATTGACCTTTGAAGCTGGTCCAGAGGCTGCAGGTTATATGTTAGGTAACAATACTCTTCTCTTTAATAACAACAATGAATCTAAGGTAACTTCTGGAACAATGGCTCGCTTGGTTGTAAATGAAATTGTTCATCCAAAGCACCATAAAGAAAGAATTACTTTAGTTGATGAATAAAAAATAACCGTTATAGCGTATTATGTTATGTCATTAAGTTAATACATTCATAAATTAAAAATATTTTTTAGAACCGAATCGTTAAGATTGGGTTCTTTTTTGTATAAAACAAGAGAAAATATATTTTATGTAACATGAAATATGTTTGATTTTGCTATAATTGTTTGAGCGACTATTACCTCCTCCCTTTGAAAGGAGGTGAGTCTATTGAAGGATTTTTTGACTTTGGTTGTAGCTCCAATACTTGTGGAAATAGTGAAATCACTATTTGATCATTGGTTGGATGATCGGCATGACAACGAAAAGCATTAATAGTCGCTTTTACTCAACCCTCGACGTTTGATAGGTTGCGTCAAACGATAAAAAAGCATTACCTTTTGTAGTGATTAGGTAATGCTTTTTGAGTCTATTAAATCTTAGATTTTTTGACTTGTTGCAAGTTAAGTATAACATGAAGTAGCGGTAATATAAAAGTATGGTAAAAATATTGAATAAAAAATAACCCTTATAGCATTTGTACTATAACGGTTTTATTGTTCAATTTTAATTATTAGCAACTAAGGAACGATAGAAGTTAGCCTTGGTTTGACGGTAGTAAGGCACAATCCAGATGAATCCAATTCCGCAAGTAATGATACCAAGTAAGCCCCAACCAATGAAACTTAAGTCTAGGATGAATAAGTCCATCTTGTGTCCATCCATTAACTTACGACTTTCGGTAATAGCTTCAGTTGCTCCAATATCAGTTTGGCCAGCTGAAAACTTGTCTTTCAAAACATATGGAGTCATTGCGTAGGAGTAACCCTTAATGAAGGCAGGAATAATAAATGCGAATAACCATAAAGTAATAAAAAGATTGGTCATAAAAAGAGTAAATAAACTGTTCTTGAAACGTCCATTGCTGTAGGCACTGAAAATACCAGCATACCAAGGCTCTTTCTTTCCTGTTTCAATGAAATCTAGGATAGTATAGGCAACTCCCCATAAAACTAAGCCACCGATTAAGCTGACAATAAATGTCGAAAGATCATATCCAGGTTTATAGCCTTGAATTATTGCTTCATTGTTATAGCGAAGGATTGAGTAGGTAAAATCTTTTCCAGTCCAGATCCAACGATTAATATCCAGGATAACAGCGTTAAATAACCAGGCAAAAATAGTTAGACAAATAGCCCAGCCCCAATTGCCAC
>CAMFQH010000144.1:0-4270 GCA_945980025.1 uncultured Lactobacillus sp. | reverse complement strand
GACAGTAACAACAAGTAGATACCTTAGCGAGTTAGTGATGGTGAAAGACTAACAACTTTCGAAAGTTAATCAGCTGCCAATTGACTTAAACGTTTTCTGTACGATACACAGAGAATAAGTGGAATAGGGTAAGTGTACCCTATTCAATTTAGGTGGTACCACGAGAAGCTTCGTCCTATTTGGGATGAAGCTTTTTTTGATTAAGAAAGGATTTTTTATGAGAGTCAAAGATACATTGAATTTAGGTAAAACTAAATTTAAAATGCGCGGTAATCTTCCAGTTCGTGAAGCTGAATGGCAAAAAGAATGGGAAGAAAATAAATTATATGAACAAAGATTAAAACTTAATGAAGGTAAACCCCGTTTTGACCTTCATGATGGTCCTCCATTTGCTAATGGTAATATTCACATGGGACACTCCTTAAATAAGATCTCGAAGGATATTATCGTTCGTTTTAAAAATATGAATGGTTATTATGCTCCTTATGTTCCTGGATGGGATACTCATGGACTTCCAGTTGAACAACAATTAGCCAAAAAGGGCGTTGACCGTAAAACAATGGATCGGGCTAAATATAGAGAACTTTGTCGCCAGTTTGCGGAAGAACAAGTTCAAAAACAAATGGCCGACTTCAAACGCTTAGGAGTAATGGCTGATTGGGATCATCCTTACATTACCTTACAACCAAAATTTGAAGCTGAAGAAATTAGAGTCTTCGGTGAAATGTTTAAAAAAGGTTATATCTATAAGGGTAAGAAACCTGTTTACTGGTCCTGGTCAAGTGAATCCACTTTAGCTGAAGCTGAAGTTGAATATCATGACATTAAATCACCAAGAATCTACGTTGCTTTTCCAATTAAAGATGGAAAGGGTATTCTAGATTCAGATACCTCACTAGTAATCTGGACTACTACTCCTTGGACTATTCCAAGTAATGTCGGAATTACTGTAAATCCTAAATTTGATTATTCAGTAGTTGAAGTTAATGGTAAAAAGTATGTCATCGGTTCACAACGTCTTTCAGCAGTTGCTGAAGATTTAGGTTGGGAAGATTATAAGGTTGTTAAGACCTTAAAGGGTACCGACTTTGATAGAATGACTTACCAACATCCACTATATGATGTAACTGGGGTGGTAATGAATGATACTTATGTTACTGCTGATGATGGTACTGGACTAGTTCATAACGCTACTGGTTTTGGTGAAGATGACTACAATGTCGGGCGTCGCTATGGCTTACCAGTATTTAGTCCAATGGATGCACAAGGTAGATTTACTAAAGAAGTGCCTGATCCAGACTTAGTGGGAATGTTTTATGATGATGCTAATAAAGTTGTTGCCGATAAGCTTGAAAAAGCTGGCGCACTCTTAAAGCTTAGCTTCTTTACTCACTCATATCCACATGACTGGCGTACTAAGAAACCTGTTATTTACCGTGCAACTACTCAATGGTTTGCTTCAATTGACAAATTTAGAGATCAAATTTTAGCAGAAATTGAAAAAGCTAATTTCATACCTGCATGGGGTAAGACCCGTCTTTACAATATGATTAAAGATCGTGGTGATTGGGTAATTTCTCGTCAACGTGCATGGGGTGTACCACTTCCAATTTTCTATGCAGAAGACGATACTCCAATTGTTACTCCAGAAACTATTGAACATGTTGCTCAAATCTTTGAAAAAGAAGGTTCTAATGCTTGGTACACTCATACTGCAGAAGAACTACTTCCAGAAGGATTTAAGTCAGAACATTCACCAAATGGTAAGTTTAGAAAAGAAACTGATATCTTAGATGTTTGGTTTGATTCTGGTTCTTCTTGGGCTGGTGTAATGCAAGAGCGTGATGGTTTAGGTTTCCCAGCAGATTTATATCTTGAAGGTAGTGACCAATACCGTGGTTGGTTTAACTCAAGTTTAATTACTTCAGTTGCTGTAACTGGTAAAGCTCCATATAAGCAAGTTTTATCTCAAGGTTTTGTTTTAGATGACAAGGGACACAAGATGTCTAAATCATTAGGTAATGTAATTTCACCTAATGATGTAATCAAGCAAATGGGTGCAGAAATCATTCGTTTATGGGTTGCCGGAGCAGATACTACTTCTGATGTAGCAGTTTCTCAAGATATTTTACGTCAATCTGCTGAAAGCTACCGTAAGATTAGAAATACTATGCGTTTCATGCTTGCTAATACTTCTGACTTTGATCCTAAGGAAGATGCAATTGCTTATCCAGATATGTCCGGTGTAGATCAATATATGGAAATCAAGTTAAATCGCTTGATCGAAGAGGCAATTGAAGCATACAATAAGTTTGATTTTAATAGTGTTTATAAGAAAGTATTTAGCTTCATTTCTAATGATTTATCTGCCTTTTACTTAGACTTTGCTAAGGACATTCTTTACATTGATGCTGAAGACAGTGAAACTCGTCGTTCAATGCAAACTGTAATTTACGATGTTTTAGTTAAGCTAACTAAATTGATGACACCAATCCTTCCACATACTATGGAAGAAGTTTGGGGTTATCTCAAGGAACCAGAAGATTACGTTCAACTTGCTAATATGCCAGAAGTAGACCATTTTGCTAATGAGGATGAAGTTTTAGCAGATTGGAATGCCTTTATGAAAGTTCGTTCAGATGTGTTGAAGGCACTTGAGAAAGCACGGAATGCTAAGGTAATTGGTAAGTCATTTGAAGCACACGTTACTCTCTACCCAACTGAAGAAACGAAGGCACTTCTCGATAAATTAAACGCTAATATCAGACAAATTTTGATTGTTTCTGATTTAACTATTAGTGATGAAGAAGCACCTGAAAATGCTGAAAAATTGCCAACTGCATCCATTGTAGTGGAACACGCTGCTGGTGAAGTTTGTCCAAGATGTCGTCGTACTACAACCGATGTTGGTAGTGACCCACGTTTCCCAGAATTATGTGCGCGCTGTGCAGCTATCGTTGCTGAAAACTTTCCTGAAGCAGAAAAAGAAGGTTTAGAAAAATAATGCGTAAAGGTACTGTTAAACAATTTGATCCAAACTCTGCGTATGGATTTATTGAGGATGATTTAACTCATTCATCTTACTTTGTTTTTTATAAGTCAATTAAAGAAGAAGGTTATAAAAAACTGAACGTAGGTCAAAGAGTTCGTTATCAATTAGCGCAAGGAAAAAAGGGTCTACAATGTATCAACGTTTATGTTGATCATGACTAAAAGGAGAAATTAAGTGAATCTGAGAGAAACTGAAATCTCAAATAAACCTATTTTCGAGGGTAAACTTATTGATTTAAATGTTGAAACTATTAGTTTACCTAATGGAAAAACAGCTACTCGTGAGATAGTTAAGCATCCTGATGCTAGTGCTGCAATTGCCATCAATGATGAGAAAAAAATGCTTCTTGTAAAGCAATGGCGTGAGCCCATTAAACAATTAACTTTGGAGATTCCTGCGGGTTTAATTGATGAGACAGACGCGTCACCTCTTGATGCAATGAAAAGAGAGCTGAATGAAGAGGGTGGCTACAAGGCCGAGTATTGGGAAAAGGTAAGTGAATTTTATACATCTGTTGGTTTTTGTGATGAAAAAATTCATTTATTCTATTGTGATACTTTGTCAAAAATTGAAAATAAACGTCCTCTTGATGAAGATGAATTTTTAACTCAAGAATGGTACAGTCTGCCAGAATTAAAACAGTTAATTGCTTCTGGAGAAATTATGGATGCAAAAACTGTAATGGCAATTACATTTTGGGAAAATATGATTTTAACAGGAAATCAAAGTAATGACTGAAAAACGAGCAGATTATCGTAAAAAGCAACAAAAAGAAAAAGTAAGCAAAATTTTCGATAATTTTAAACGATTGAGGAAAGATAAGCATCAAGCTGATGTAAGTGATCAAAAAGTTGAGGTTCAAGATTCTTCAAAATTTGAATCAAGAGAGGATCTCGCAAATCGTGCTTTAAAAGAAAAGCGTGAAGATAAGGTTGATCGTTTAAAAAAGCGTCTGAACTATGCCATTTTAATTGTTGTTGTTTTATTAGTTATAGTTTTGTTCGCTTTGTTTAAACTTTAGATTTAGAGGTAAAAAATGAAAATCGCAATTATTGTCCCAATGGAAGAAGAAGCAGAATTCTATAAAAAGCATTTTAAGTCTGAAAATAAAGAAGTTTTTGGTACAACTGAATTTGATCATTTTTCAGTAAATGGAAATGACATTTACTTAGGATTAAGTGGAATCGGTAAAGTTAATGCAGCTATGAATTTGACTAG
>CAMFQH010000143.1:0-4282 GCA_945980025.1 uncultured Lactobacillus sp. | reverse complement strand
CCGGTTTGTGGGTCCGGCACGCGTGGGTTCGAATCCCACATACCGCCCTGACCTAAAAAGGCAGTTCAGATTAATCTGAGCTGTTTTTTTTAATACTTTTTGAAAACGATATCAATAACGTTAAAGTGGAGGAGATAAGCAATGGAAAGGGCTATCGCACGTGATTATACTGTTTCATCACAGATAGAAATAGGGCTGACATCAGTTGGCCGTTCAGATACAATGCCTGGGCATAAGTATGGTCCAGCAGTTCGCCCGTACTATTTAATCCATTACATTTTATCTGGATCAGGAATATTTAAAGTGGATAATGTTACTTATCATCTTCATGCCGGTCAAGGATTTTTAATTGTTCCTAATTGTCGGACTACCTATATTGCGGATAAGGAAACACCATGGTCTTATATATGGTTAGGATTTACTGGAAAGAGTGCAGCAACTTGGCTTGATCAGATTAATCTTTCAGAAACAAGACCAGTGTTTAATAGTGATAACTCCTATGAGCTTGCTAACTGTGTTAATGAGATTCTGACACTTGATAAGTTAAGTACGGAAAATAATTTACGAGCTTTAAGTTGCTTTTTTCGCTTTTTGAGTTATATTGCTGCGGGAACAGTTGCTAATATTCAACAAGCTAATTCAGAGAAAAATCAGTATGTGACACAGGCAATTCAGTATATCAGCCATCATTTGTCAAAAGTAACGGTCGAAAGTCTTGCACAAGCTGTTAATCTTAATCGAAGTTATCTTACTTCTTTATTTAAGCAAGACTTGGATTTAACGCCGAGTGAATATATTCAGAATTTTAGGATTACTAAGGCGCGGCACCTTTTAGAGTCATCTGATATCAGTATTGATCAAGTGGCTGAACAATGTGGTTATCAGCGAACAAATTCATTTACACGCGTTTTTAAACGAACCTATGGAATTAGTCCACGTCAATATCGGCAGCAAGTGAAAATAAAATAGCTTCTAACGTTCAACTTCTTAAACATTAGAAACTATTGGCACTTAGAGTACAGTTTTTACCTGATCATGAGCGAGTATTGGTTCTGCAATATGGATTTTGAACCATTGCGTTAACGGTCCCATGAAAAGGGCGGTGATTATTGTACCAACACCCAGCGTAACGTTAAAAGCAAACCCCACGAGAACACAGATACTATCAGTAATAATTCGACAATACTTAAACGGTAAAAGTTGGTATTTATAGGCGGCAATAAGTGCAATTGCATCATAGGCAGAAACGCCGAGATCAGCTGTAAAGTAAAGAGCGGCTGCTAGGCAAGTGAAAATAATCGCAACCAGCATAAGACACCATCGAATAGTAAGAGAAGGATGGGGGATTGCTATATCTAAAATTGCGTGCATCGCATCGGCCGCTATTCCGGTGAAAAGAAGATTAATTATTGTCGCAATTCCGATATAATGCCGGCGTAAGATTAATACAAGAAGCAATAGCGTTCCTGTTAAAATTAAATAAAAGGTTGAGTAAGTCGAACTGAAAATATTAGCAATTCCAGTGACAAAGCAGGTGAAAGGATCAACTCCCAGATTAGCCTTCTGCAGCATGCCAACGCAAAATCCACAGAGCGTTACGCCTAGGAATGCCATGATTATTCGTTTTAATTGATACATAAGCAAACCTCGCTTTTATTCTGCGTCAAAGATAAATAACTTACTATAAAAATCGGTGGTTTCCTTATTTTCACCAGCTGAGGCATCAGTAGTAACGAGCCCGATCTTAGCGAGTTCGCTACCACTAAAGGAGCCAAGACTATCGCCAGCTTCTTCCTTAACTTTATACTCTGTTGAAGGATTTAGACCGGGAACACGTTGCAGACGGTATTCAGCATTGACGTCATTTAGAATTTTGAAATATCCCATGATTGCATGTCTTTTATCAGGAGAAACAACCAGCCAGGAGACAATGTTACTTTCAAAAGGTGTCTGTAAGCGGTAGAAAGTCCCGAATTGAAAAAGTTGCCGATGCTCTTTCATAAAGGCAATTTGGCGTTTAATTTGGGCTAATTCTTCGGTTGATAAAGCATTAAGGTCTAATTCATAACCAAATGCACCAAAGTAGGCGACATCAGCACGGGTTTTAAGCGGAGTTTGTCGTTGTAATTGTTCATTTGGTGAGACCGAGACATGAGCGCCCATTGAACTAGTAGGATAACAGTATGATGTTCCTGTTTGAATTTTTAAGCGTTCAATTGCATCAGAATCATCGCTTGTCCAAGCTTGGGGAGCGTAGTAAAGCATTCCAGCGTCAAAACGTCCTCCGCCACTGGCACAAGACTCAAATAAGATTTGCGGAAATTCATGAATTAAGCGGTCGTAAAGACGATAAACGCCTAAAATATAACGATGAAAAATTTCGCCTTGTTGATCAGCGGGGTATGCAGATGAAAAGCATTCGGTAATATTCCGATTCATATCCCATTTCACATAATCAACTTTACCTTCACGTAAAACCTTTGCCATTAATTGATATACATAATCCACTACTTCTGATCGTGAGAAATCAAGGACGTATTGTTTTCGTCCCTGGGATGCATGCCGATTAGGAGTCTCAATGATATAATCAGGATGCTGACGATAAAGATCACTATCTTTATTAGTCATTTCCGGTTCAAACCATAAGCCAAACATCATTCCTAAATCATGGATTTTAGCTGATAAACCACTAATCCCAGCTGGAAGACGGTCTCGATTAACCCACCAGTCACCTAAACCGGCTGTTTCAGTTGTCCGTTTACCAAACCAGCCGTCATCAAGGACAAAAAGTTCAACCCCTAAATTCTTAGCAGTCTTTGCCAGAGTCAGTAGTTTTTCTTCAGTAAAATCAAAATAGGTTGCCTCCCAGTTGTTAATAAGAATTGGACGCTGCCGATCACGCCAATATCCGCGAACTAATCGGTGTTGATAGAGCTGGTGAAAATTTTGACTGAGATCATTAAGTCCGTTATGGGTATAAACCATTACGGCTTCTGGAGTTTGAAATGATTGTTGCGAATCAAGTTTCCAAGAAAAATGAAATGGGTTGATACCAAGCTGAACTCGTGTAACTTTATAAGGATCAACTTCAGCTTGGGCAAGAAAATTCCCGCTATAAATTAAAGAAAAACCATATGCTTCACCCTGAAAATCATCTGTGTGCGGCCTTTTAAGGATAACAAATGGATTTTCCATGTGACTAGAAGCGCCTCGAGTACTGTTAACTGATTGAATACCTGGACGAAGGTGAGCCGATTTTAATTGTCGTTCACGGCCCCATGCTCCGGAAAATTGTAGCCAATCATAATTATCATCTGGCAAATCGAGGTTTAAACTCATGGCAGTTGTTAGTTGATAAGATTTTTCGCTGTGATTGATAAATTTGACACTCCGCGCAATGGCATTGTAATGGTTGAAGATAGTGTATCTTAGGACGAGGTCAACATTAATAAGGGAGTCATGAAGGAGTATCTCAAGAGTTGTTGCTTCATTGTCGTCTTCGGTATAGGTGGCGGGCAAATTATCAAGCTGTGGTTTCCCAGGAAAAATTTTGTGCGAAACATATTTAAAATTAGTAATAGTGCTCCCGTTTGGTTGTTTAACTTCAAAAGCCGGCATACGATAGTCAGTTGTTCCGTAAGTAGGATATTCTTGTTTTAAATTACCTAATGAAAAAGAATAATTGTTGTCATCCACATATGAAGTAACTGGCCGATACGTATTTTCGACTAAATAATCGTGATTAGGACGGTCAGGAACACGTTGACCAAAGAAAAGCTGCCCTAATTGATCGTTACGAAGAATCTTGATAATGTAACTTATTTGATTATTGTATAAGTGAAATTCACGACTCATTTGGTGATACTTAATAGGCATAGATGATAACTTCCTTTCGAATTTATTGTTCACCCTTAGTTTAGCGCTTTCATTATTGAGAGATCGTGAATTTTGTTGGTAAAACAATGCTAAATGTTAGATTATTCTAAGTATGATTGAAGCCCTGAGTGTTCCAGTTGCATGCTTAAATTTTAACGTAATCCGAATTTGATTTTGAATAAATGGCAAAACGTAAATGAATAATTTAAAATAGAAACAGGATAAGATGGAGAAAGAAAAAAGGGGCTTTAATTATGAAAAACGTACAAATTGGTGGAACAAATTGGGAAGTATCGAACGTTGCATTAGGTATTATGCGGATGGGGACATTAGCAGTGCCCAAAGCGATCAATGCCTTAGAAGCCGCCCACGATGCTGGAATAAATTTTATTGATTCAGCTGATAT
>CAMFQH010000142.1:0-4297 GCA_945980025.1 uncultured Lactobacillus sp. | reverse complement strand
AGCTATCTACAATCCATTGTCCCTTGGCATCTTGCTTTGCGTTTACTAGCTTGCCTGTTACCTTGCTTACGTATGCCTCTCCACTAAAGTTTAGGCTTTGACTTGCGTTTGCTGGAACCGTGCCAGTAAATTGACTGCCATCGCTGTTTACGTACTTAACTGTTAAGCTTACGTCCTTCTTTAATGCACTTGGTTGTGCATTTTCTGGAGTTCCTGTCGGTACATCTGTTGGTGGCGTATCTGGCGTAATTGGTTGTACACCTTCTACTAAGTGAACTTGATAATCATTACCACTTACCTTGTAAACCGCATCCGTTGGATAGTTGTTGCTTACTAATACATAACCTTGTTTTTCATAGTTATTAATAGTTTCCGTAGTTGAGTAGTTGATCTTGCTACCAACTGTCCCCTTTGGAATATCGTATGTTGACAAGGTCTTGCCGGTCGTGTCATCAATATATGTTACTGTTCCTGCTACTACTTGAGCATAAGGAACTGGTACATTCTTGCCTGGGTCACTTGGATCTGGGTTGACTGTCTTGCTTGGATCTACTGGCGTCCATCCTGGTACTTCTGGCTTGTTCCCTGGATTGCCCTTTGATGGATCACTTGGGTTATTAGGGAATTGTGGGGTTGGCGCATCTGGAATTGGCTTGCCACTTGGATCTACTGGAATCATCTTTCCTAGTGGTGCGTAAGTTACTGTTACTTCCACATTATCACTAGTGTGGGTAATGCCACTAATGGCCTCAACGTTGTTGCCTGCTTCATGACTTGAAATGTTCTTCAAGTAGTAACCTGCTTCGACTGGTGAGACTACTTCACTAAATGAACTGCTCTCTGGCGTCCAAGTGATTTCTGGGGTGGCCGTATTTGAGCTATCTACAATCCATTGTCCCTTGGCATCTTGCTTTGCGTTTACTAGCTTGCCTGTTACCTTGCTTACGTATGCCTCTCCACTAAAGTTTAGGCTTTGACTTGCGTTTGCTGGAACCGTGCCAGTAAATTGACTGCCATCGCTGTTTACGTACTTAACTGTTAAGCTTACGTCCTTCTTCCAAGTTTTCAGCTCAGCTTCTTGGACATATGTCACATTTACATTTTCACCAGGACCCTTTGGACTCGGATTAACAGTTGGATTCGGATCTTCTGGAGTCCATCCTGGTACATTTGGTTTTTCACCAGGATTTGATTTTGATGGATCATTTGGGTCATTCGGAAACTGTGGTTGATCTGCTCCCGGGATTGGATTACCATTAGGATCAACTGGAATAATCTTGCCAATTGTAGCATATTTAAGTTCAATATTAGTTGTTTGCTCTACATATGGATTAGGAAAAACATATCTTCCGCCAACACCGCTAACAGTTAACTCAGTGGGGCCTTCATTAGATAACGTTGCTGGATACACGATTCCCCGAGGATTATTAGGATCATATTGTTGGACATTATTGATATAAATGCTAGCTTGCATAACACCACTGGAATTAATTTGATGCCATACTTCTTTTACAAATTGTCCATTTAAAGAAACCCACTCATTAGTATAAGTTCCGCCATTTTTATATTGTGAGATTACGCCATGATCTCTCTCTTTATTAACTAAATAGTATCCCTTAATAATTTTTTCTGCTCTAGGGTCTATTTGGTATGTTTGTCCTGTTAAGCCACTACTAGTGATACTTGTTGTATCGGGCATTGGCTCACCAGTTTCTGCATCAATGTAACTAATAGTCTGAGTTGCTTTACTTGGAGTTGTATCTCCCCATGCATTTGCCACATAGTTGGGATTATTCGAATTAACTATAGAATCATACTTTCCATACCCAAATGTAAAGGCTAATTTAAAGTTATAATTATTTTCATTAATGCTAATTCCATTCGGACCAAAGTTGTATATTGTCAAATTAGAATTTGGATATGGTCCACTCCCTGAATAAGTCGTCCTTTGTCCCACGCTTATTGTATTGCTAGCATATACTTGTGAATAGTCCCTATTGGTAATGTAATAGTTTAGATTTCCTCCGGGATTATTTCTATCAGTAGCCAGTGTAATTACCATATTTAAAGGTGTATAACCATAAGTTAAAGTAAACTGATCAAAAATATATTGATTTGCCGGAACAATACCATTGGTATTAGGGTAATGCGCATCATCAGTAATCGTTACACCAGAACTATCTGATGGAGTAGTTGGTGTATCTGTTGATTCAGTAAAACTTTGAGGCTGAACCTTTAATTTATTTTGATTGTTTACTTCATCATTAGATCCATTAATCTGATAAGGATTTCCTTGATTCTGACTTTCTACATTACTTGATACTTGCAAAACCTTATTGTCTAAAGAAGAACTTTTCTCTTCTTTAGAATCTTTGTTATCAGTTTTCACAAAACTATTATTTACAGATTCGACTTGTGGGTCTTTAGCGGGGTCGCTCCCCTCCACTTTCTTATTTAATTGAGATGATTGAACAGAAGTAGAGGAATTGCCTCTAGCTTCATTTTCTATCTCTTTTTTAGGTTGTAAATTTTCTTTTTGAGTTACAACTGTTGAATTACTATCTGTAACAGTATCCGCATGAACTACTTGAATTGACTGTATTCCAAAAATAAATGATCCAATTAAGACTGAGACTGTTCCTATAGAAAATTTTCTAATAGAAAATCTATCTTGTCTATCCTCCATTTTACGAATCCGTTCTTTAAAATTACGTTTAGACATATACCTATCCTCCTAAATATTAAAATAGCTTTAAGGCTCTTACTAAATTATATAACAGTTTAAATAATTATAGGAAAATTGTAAATAATTTTCCTATAATTGTTGTCGATACATGTATACAAATCTGTCCCTATCTTCATTTTTGATATGAACCCCGAAATTCGGACAAGAATTTCGAGGTTTTTATTATGTCTAAATTATCTAAGCAAGACAAAATTGACATCTACAATAATTGGAAGCATTATCATAAGTCACTATCTCAACTAGGTAGAGAATATGGAGTAAGACCTGACAATTTATATTATTTAATCCGTCTAATAGACCTTCACGGCTTAGAAATTTTGAATAAATCATATTCTTCTTATTCAGTAGAATTTAAGAAAACTGCCATTAAAAGAATATTGATTAACGATGAACCAGCGAATTAAGTTTCATTAGACTTAGGATTGCCAAGCTCAGGTATGATCTATAATTGGCTTCGCAAATATAAAGAGGATGGGTATAATGTCATTAATCATAAGAAAGGCAGACCACATCATGAAAAGCAAAGACCAACAAATCAAAGAACTACAAAAACAAGTAAAAGACTTAAAACAATAGAATCTCAAGCTTACTGTCGAAAACGAATTTGTAAAAAAATTGAGCGCCTTAGTTTCCAAAAGAAAAAACCAAAAGCACCAGAAATAGCTCAGGTGGTTACTGAACTAAGGCAAGAACTTCATGTAACCGTCAGTTTCATATTAAATGTAATCAATTCTAATCCTGATTTACCTCACTTATCTAAAAGTAATTATTACTATGTTCTAAAACAAAATGATAAAGATTCAAAAAATCATCAGATCATGAAACGTATCAAAGAAATATTTGAGGAACATAAACATCGCTACGGCTATAGAAGAATTACAGCTCAATTGCACATTGAAGGAATTAAAATCAATCATAAGAAAGTAAAGCGTCTGATGAAAAAGATGCATTTATTTGGTATTGCCATTAGACGTAGAAAAAGATATTCAAGTTATCGAGGAACTGTAGGTGAAATCAAACCTAATTTGATCTGTCGCAATTTTTTAGCCATTTTACCAGATAGAAAGTGGTATTCAGATATAACTGAGTTTCATTTAAACGGCGAAAAATTATATTTATCACCAATTATGGATGGGTGTACCCATGAGATAATTTCTTATACATTAAGTCGCCGTCCAGTTTTAGAACAAGTAATGACCATGCTTGACCTAGCTTATAAAGCTCATCCTGCTCTAAATGGTATTATTTTTCACACTGATCAAGGATGGCAATATCAACATTCTACCTTTCAAAAATGGCTTACAGATCATGGTATTGAGCAATCAATGTCTAGAAAAGGTAATTCATTAGATGATGGATTAATGGAAGGATTTTTTGGTATCTTAAAGCGAGAAATGTGGTATGGCTTTGAAAAAAATTTTAAGAATTTAGATGAACTAGAAGATGCAATCAAAGAGTATATTTATTACTATAATAATTTTAGAATTAAGAGTTCAATAAAAAACCATACTCCGATTCAATATCGAAATATGGTTTTAAATCAAACAGTTT
>CAMFQH010000141.1:0-4298 GCA_945980025.1 uncultured Lactobacillus sp. | reverse complement strand
AATTTTGTCACCGCTCTTAAAGCGAGCTGCATGGGAGATCTTCGGATCTCCTTTTTCTTTACTTAAATTATAGCATATTTATTAGTAACTTCGACTTTTATTTTGCTCTACTTGGAACTGAAATAGTCGCACTATCAATTATATGACCTTCCATCTCACGCAAAAAATCGTTTAACCAATAACCTTCTTTTAGATCAAGTTTTGTGTCTAATGCATACACGGTTAAAGTGTAATAGTGCGTCTTATCAGGAGGCATCGGACCTGTATAGCCTTCAACTGGGCCAGAATTTTCACCCAAAAACTTGCTAATATTGCTATTATTTCCTTGGACAAAATCAAGGCTGCTATTCTTAGAATGACTAATATTAGCTGGAACATCTCGAACCGGAAGATTGGCAGCTAACCAGTGAATCCAAGTAAATCCACAGACTGGAACTGAATCAAAATCTCTAAAATATACAGCTAAAGTTTTTGCCTTATCAGGCGCATCAGTAATAAAAATTGGGAAAGATCTACTAGGCTTCCCTTCGATTTTTTGATCTTCATTAGCAAATTTACTGTAGCAATCCGGAATGAATCCATTCATAGTTGGAATTTCTATTTTCATTGACGTATCCCCTAAAACTGAGTTTTAATTACTATTCTTCTTATGCTACTTCATATTTAAGTACAATTATTTCTCAATTACCAACAAAACCACTTAATTCAATACTTTAGCCAGTTATCGTGGAGTTCAGCCTAATATCCTATAAATTATTTTGTTGTCTCTATTTTTTATTTATATTCATGGAAGCTACCGGTGACTCACGTAAAAATGTAAGTATACTTTGACGAACGTCATATGGAGCTAACCTATCGCTGTATTCAAGCAAAACTCTTACCATGCCAATGATACTATGTACAAATACCTGTACACTAATCATCATTCTCATCTGTTCTTTTTCATTCATCTTTAACTTATCGATATTTTTCATCTGGCTCATACGCTTCATAATTTCCTCACAACCAGTCTGGAAAATCATATTATAAAAACGTGTATCTCCATTATCCGATAACAAGACTTGTATTTCTTTTTTATGTGCATAACAAAACTCAATGGTATTTTTTGTTGCATTTAAAATATTTTCTAACTGATCTTCAAAAGGTGTATCTAAATCAAGATCTCCTAATGAATCACGATCTTTTTCAACATTTTTTAGATACTCTGTAATAAAGCTATCTTCTGTATCTCTTAGTAGATCATTGACATCTGAATAATATTGATAAAACGTTCTAGTACTTACGCCAGCCTTATCAATAATATCTTTTACTTTTAGCTTATGGAAACTCTCATCTTCTAAGCAGCTCAAAAGAGCAGCAATCAAATTATTTTTTGTATTCTGTACCCTAATATCACTCAAACTTGTTCCTCACTTCTCTTCCGTAAATATTTACAGTCTGTAACTTTCTTTTACTTAATTATTAAAAATATTATATCAAAAGTAAAATAATTTTTTACTTTCGATATAAAAAGTTTTTCTTTTTCAACTTAGTTAACATTCATTGTTTTTACTTTTTTCACTTTATATACTTTAGGTAACAGTTAGAACAGGAATTGATATACGATGATTAATTTAAACAACAATGATTATCAAATTAGTAAAAAAGATCAAAAATTACTTAGACAATTTGAAAAACAAGTATTAAATTCTCAAATTTTATATCCTTTTCATCCGATTAGACATATCAATTGCGAATTTTTTCACTTTATTAAGGGTGCTGGAAAAGATCTATTACTGGATTTCGTTATGCAGCCTCAAAAACGTAATTTGATTTTTTCTGAATTACTATTTATTAGTTATAAATACTTAACTAAAGTTAGATACGACATTGACGACTATTTTCTTCGAAAAAATTGGGTTAATCTGATTAATGTTTCATACACCAATGACATTATTACTGATGTTTCATCTTTCCTAACTAAGATCGATGAAGCAAATAAGCTTGAGTTTAATTAAATACTATAAAAAGCCTATTAAATCATGGTTCATCAATACCAAGATTTAATAGGCTTTTTTCATTTATATTCTTTTTTCAGAGATGAGTCTCTTATTCCCATTCAATAGTGGAAGGTGGCTTACTGGTAATATCGTAAACTACGCGGTTAATGTGGTCACATTCATCTACAATTCTAGTAGAAATCTTGCTCAAAACATCCCATGAAATTTGGGCAAAGTCAGCAGTCATACCATCAATTGAAGTTACGGCACGAATACCGATGGTGTAGTCATAAGTACGACCATCCCCCATAACACCAACTGAACGAATACCTGGTAAAACAGTGAAGTATTGCCAAATATCTTCTTGAAGACTAGCATTCTTGATTTCTTCACGTAAAATCGCATCTGATTCACGCACAATCTTAAGCTTGTCTTCAGTAACTTCACCAATAACACGAATACCAAGACCTGGACCTGGGAATGGTTGACGCCATACCAAATCATGAGGAATACCGAGCTTTTCACCAAGTTCACGAACTTCATCCTTGAAAAGTTTACGAAGTGGTTCAATTAATTCAAAGTGCATGTCCTCAGGAAGACCACCAACATTGTGGTGTGACTTAATAGTTTGAGCAGTGTTAGTTCCTGACTCAATAACATCTGTATATAAAGTACCTTGAGCTAAGAAGTCAACATCTTTTAACTTTTTAGCTTCTTCGTTGAAGACTTCAATAAATTCTTTACCAATGATCTTACGTTTTTGTTCAGGATCAGTTACTCCCTTGAGCTTATTCAAGAAACGTTCTTGTGCATTCACGCGAATAATATTAACGCCAAGATCCTTGTTCAAAGCTTGCATTACTTGATCGCCTTCATCTTTACGAAGCATCCCGTGATCAACAAAAATCGCAGTTAATTGATCGCCAATTGCCTTATGAAGAAGAGTAGCAGTAACACTAGAATCAACCCCACCAGAAAGACCTAAGATGACCTTCTTATCGCCAACTTTTTCACGAATTTCTTCAACTTGCATTTCAATAAAGTCATCCATGGTCCAGTTTGCTTCGGCATCACAAACCTTAAATGCGAAATTTTTTAAAATATCTAAACCATATTCAGAATTGCGAACTTCGGCATGGAATTGAATTCCGTAGAATTTCTTCTCATCGTTAGCAATTGCAGAAATTGGACAATTCTTGCTTTTAGCAGTTACAGTAAAGCCTTCTGGAGCCTTAGTTACTAAATCACCATGACTCATCCAAACGTATTGTTCTCTTGGCAAGCCTTCAAATAAAACTGCATTAGGATCAGTTACCTCAATATCGGCACGACCATACTCGGAATTATCAGCCTTTTCGACCTTACCGCCTAAATCGTAACTCATAAGTTGCATCCCATAACAAATTCCCAAAATTGGAATGCCTAATTCAAAAATTTCAGGATCAACTTTTAAAGCACCTTTGTCGTAAACACTGTTTGGACCACCTGAAAAGATGATTCCCTTAGGAGCCATTTCTTTGATCTTTTCAATGCTTAAGTCATGTGGTAAAAGTTCTGAATAGATACCAAAGTCACGAATTCGACGAGTAATCAATTGGTTATATTGACTACCAAAATCAAGCACAATAATCTTGTCAAAATCATTTAGATTAGTCTTAGCCACAATTTTCTCCTTCTAAAAAATAATTTATCCCTATTTACTAGAAACTTTACTAAGAAAAATTCAATTGGTCAATCATTAATTTATTTTTTAACTTCACAAGCAGCAAAATAGCACTTTGATAATTTAGTATATAAAATTTAAGTAAAACTATACTATTCAACTTTTATATACAACAGAGGTGATACTTATGTCTCAAAAAAACTTCTTATCTCAATCTTCGGTTCAAAATTTCTTATCCGCTAGAAAACACAGTTCTACGTTAATTGCTATTGGAGTCATGCTATGTATTTTCTCACCAATTACTTTATTAATCTTAATCAGCTTAACAAGATTAGATATCTTAGCTTCATCGATTAATTTTGTAACAGGAATTGGCGTAATTGTTCTAATACTTCTAGTTGCAGCCGCTGTGGCTCTCTTTATTGCAGGAAATCACTGGCTAAAAGTTCACGAAAATTTTGAGTATGAAGAATGTAATCTTTCTGAAGAAACAAAAGAGCAAGTTCTTAAGTTAAGTAAAGAATATGAAAATCAGCACCTAGTTCTAAAGATTATTGGCATTACTTTTTGTATTTTATCTGCTATTCCACTTATGACTGGCTCTTTATTTATTGGTTCTCTTTCAAATAGCCGAATTGATGACCTAATGACTGGTC
>CAMFQH010000140.1:0-4310 GCA_945980025.1 uncultured Lactobacillus sp. | reverse complement strand
AATAAAAAATCAATCTATGAGAAAGATCTATTTACACAAAAGATTTGACAGTTTCGATCTGAAGGATAAGATTAAAGATAAAGAATAATTTGTTAGTTTTAAAGCACTTAGTTTTTAATATTAAGTGCTTTTTTCTTGATGGTCGTCAATTTCTGCTAACAACATTTCTCCTAAACTAAAACATGAAAAGCAAAGGAGGAATATAAATGGTAAAAATTCAACAATTTTTTGTTAAACATCAAAAAATAATTTTGTCACTTAATACTGTGCTGATTTTGCTTGCGGAAGCAGCTAAATGGTTATTCCATATCAATGCTGCTTATCAAGTTCTGATGCTAGTAGTAGGAGTTATTGGTTTAATTCCAATATTGTTAACAGCTATTTCATCATTGAAAGTAAAATTAGTTTCCATTGATGTTTTGGTATCATTGGCAGTAATTGGCGCTATTATTATTGGCGAATTTAATGAGGCAGCAATTGTTACCTGGCTTTTTGCATTGGGTGATGTTCTGGAAGAACTTACTCTTAAAAAGACGCGTAAAGCTGTATCTGATTTAACTAAAATGGCGCCACGAACCGCGTTAGTCTTGCAAGATGACGGGACAACGGAAGAAGAGGATGTAGATTTTATTGATCCTGGTGAAAAGATTTTGATTAAAACCGGAGATCAAGTCCCAGTTGATGGAAAAATTGTCTCGGGTTCAGGTTATCTAAATGAAGCTAATGTTAATGGTGAGTCGAAACCAGCCGATAAAAAACAAGGTGATCAAGTCTATGCCGGTACAATTCTAGAAGATGGCACCTTGACAGTAGAGACTACAGCAGCCGGAGATGATACTACCTTTGGCAAGATTATCGAAATGGTAGAGGAAGCTCAGGATTCCAAATCTCATACTGAGAAGTTGATCAATCGTTTTTCTAAATACTACACTCCTGCGGTATTAGTGATTGCGATTATTGTAGGCTTAATTACAAGAGACTTCAAATTGGCAATTACAGTAATGGTTCTAGGTTGTCCAGGTGCTTTGGTTATTGGAGTTCCCGTTTCAACTGTTGCCGGTATTGGTAACGGAGCTAAAAATGGCGTGATGTTTAAGGGCTCTCAAGTAATGGATGCAGCTCGTAAAATCGATGAAATCGCCTTTGATAAAACTGGTACTTTAACAGTTGGTCACCCAGAGGTAAATAAAATTGAAGTTCTGAGTGGTAATAAGGACGAAGTTGTTAACCTGGCTGCTAACATTGAGTCTCAAAGCAATCACCCGTTAGCTAAAGCAATGGCTAAGCTTAGTGGGCAAAAGATTGATCAAATCGAGACTAAGACAGTTAAGGGCAAAGGTATGATAGCTGACTTAGATCGAGAACGGTATTATTTAGGTAATTTAGCTTTAATTGAAGAAAATACTTTTGCTAATCCCAAATTAACTCAAGTAGTTAATAAACTAAGTAACTTAGGAAACTCTGTTGTAGTCTTGGCTAATAGTGATCAAAGTAAATTGGCTATTTTTGGCATTAAAGATCGTCTTCGCTCAGAAGCAGAAATCGCATTGATGCAATTAAAGCAACTAGGCATCAAGAAGTTAGTTATGCTTTCAGGTGATAATCAAGAAACAGCTCAACAAATTGCGGCTGATTTGCCAATTGATGAAGTTCATGGACAAATGCTTCCAGCTGATAAGGCACAATTTGTTAAGCAGGAACAAGAAAATGGTCATCACGTTGCCTTTATCGGTGATGGGGTTAATGACAGTCCTGCATTGGCTAATGCCGATGTGGCTATTGCAATCGGTAGCGGTACAGATGTTGCAGTCGATGTTTCAGATATTGTCTTAGTCAAAAATGACTTGCGTAAAATTGCCTATGCTTTATCAATTTCTAAGCGGACCGTTTTAAATATGAATGAAAATATTGTAATTGCATTGTTAACCGTGTTGTTACTATTCATTGGGTTATTTGCAGGTTATGTCGAAATGGCTAGCGGTATGTTTATTCATGAATTTAGCATCTTAGTCGTAATTTTAAATGGTATGCGCTTAATTAGAAATCGTCGAAAAGTTGATAACCATCAATTTCCTGATAAAGAAAAAGATTTAGCATTAAACATGTAAGGAATAAGAAAGGAAGATTTTTATGCAAAAAGTAATGATGAAGTTAGGTGGGATGACTTGCCCATCTTGTTTAACCAAGATTGAAAAAGCTGTTGAAGATGTCGATGGTACAGATCAAATTAAGGTATTATTTAATGCCGGTAAGTTAAAGTTCATGATGAATGCTGATAAGGCTGATGTTGATGATGTTAAAACAGCAATCGAAAAGATGGGCTATGAAGTTAAGGGTGTAAAGGCAAAGGAGTTAAACTAATGAAGGCTGAAGAAGCATATAAGGCAGAGTTAAAGCGAAGTGACATTGATCATCATAAGCCTACAGCTGGTGCAATGGTTGGTCACATTATTGCCAATTTACTGATTCACACTTTAAAAATTAATCAAGCTAAGTTCTTCGCTAAGGGTCAAGCTAGTTTGTTTTTAGAGCAGCATGCTGATGAGTGGATCAGATATGAACAGAATGAGTTTAACAGGCTAAATCAGATTTTAGTTAATAATGGCGAAAGCATACCTACTATTACTGATCAATTTAAAGAATATACTATGCTTGAGGAAGACGGAGCAAGCAAGTACAAAGATGGCCAAGACCAACTTTTTGCTTTAGTAAAAGACTTTGATACACAAATCTTATTTATTACTAAGGCAATTGCTTTAGCTCAAAAAGAAGCTTGGCCAGAATTGAGTGCCAATTTAATTGAACTTCTAACATGGATTAAGGAACAAATTCGTCAATCACAAAACTTCTTGGGCCATGAATTACGTGAAGGATTATATACTGAAGAAGATGATGATGACGATGATTTTTAAGTAAAGGAAGTTTTTTGAATGGCAGAGTTGTGTGTACACTTAGTTCCATTATTTAATGCATTACCGACAAATGATCAAATGCAAATAGAAGAGCTAGTTCACCATCAGAATTATCAAAAAAGTGAATTAGTAATGGGTCCTACATCAAGTAATAATTTAGTAATTGTTGCTCATGGTGGTGCTCGCCTTTATACTTTAGACGAAAATGGTCGCGAGAATGTTACCCAGATTTTAAAAACGGGTGATTATGCTGGTGAAAACTGGTTATTTGGTGAAGCAAATATCAATACTTATGTTGAAGCTACAGAAAATAGTGAGATTTGTTTGCTTAATCGAAATGAATTTTTAGCGCTAATGAAAAAGAAACCAGAATTAAGTATTCAACTCTTAGAGCAAAATATTATTAAAGTACGTGCTATGCATAGGCAAATTCAATTACTTAGTTTGCCTAAGGTGGAAGATAGACTATTGAGTTATTTGCAGACTTATGCAAAACAAGTGAATAAGAACTCATTTACTTTGCCACTAAAAATGAAAGATTTAGCCTTGTATTTAGGTACTACTCCCGAAACTTTATCGCGTAAATTCGTACTCTTAGAAAAGCAAGGAACCTTAAAACGAAAACTACGTCACATTGATTTATTCTAATTATTATTAAAGATCTACGAGCCAATGGTTCGTGGATTTTTTCATTAAGAATTATCGCATGGTAGTTTTTAAATTAGCGAAAAAACAACCCCTTTGATTAAATTTTATTTAAATGAGGGAGACACTATGTCACTAATTTATATTCGTCAAGCTACCAAAAATGACCTTGAACAAATTATGCCGATCATTGATGAGGCTAAGAAATTTCTAAAGGAAGAGGGAAACCCGCAATGGCAAAGTGGTTATCCCGATGTTGAAACAATTACTACAGATATTGATGACGGTGTAGCCTGGGTCTTAATCGTTGATCAAAAAATCGCTGGCTACACTGCAATTACTGATGGACCTGATCCAAATTACAAAAAGATTGATGGCAAATGGGAGAATGATCTAGATCCTTATGTAGCCATTCACCGTGTAGCGATTTCTGATGAGTATCGCGGGATGCATATTTATGACGATTCAGTGAATATCTTAACCAACTTTTCAGTTTTCCCAGCACAAATTGAAAAGTTGACTGATTTCGCGGCTGTCTCACCAGCACAACCTAAGAATACAATTGTTCCTAATGTTGATTTGAATATGTATAGTAGAGGTCTAGGGACACGTCATTTACTTGGCGGAATGGATTCTAGCTCACGCTTTGTTAAGGTAGCGCTTACTTTGGCACATGCACCTAAGAGTGATGACGAAACTGAACCTGGTAAATTTGAATATACAATGTATTCAGACTGTATGAATTTAGATAAA
>CAMFQH010000139.1:0-4338 GCA_945980025.1 uncultured Lactobacillus sp. | reverse complement strand
CGCATATGCGGAGCATTTTTAATATTCTTAGTTCAAAGCTTTCTTAGCAGCATCTGCTAAATCAGCAAAAGCTTTTTCATCGTTGTAAGCAATGTCAGCTAACATCTTACGGTTCATGTCAATACCAGCTACCTTTAAGCCGTGCATTAACTTAGAGTATGAAAGACCATTTTGTCTTGCAGCAGCGTTGATACGAGCAATCCATAATTTTCTGAATTCGCTCTTACGCTTCTTACGGTCACGGAAAGCATATTTACGAGAAACAAATACTTGAGTACTTGCTGCTTTAAATTGTAAGTGTTTTGAGCCACGGTAACCCTTGGCTAACTTCATGATCTTCTTACGACGAGCGCGTGTTACGGTTCCACCTTTAGTTCTTGGCATCTAAAATTCCTCCTCAAAAAGTCTTCTAATAATTAACGCATTTGGGAAAGCATCTGTTTGATGCGCTTTAAGTCACTTGCTGAAACCATAGCAGCTTTTCTCAAATGACGACGTTGTTTCTTAGTCTTACCGTGGAAACGGTGTCCAGTGTAAGCATGGTGACGCTTTAAACCACCATTAGCAGTTCTCTTGAAACGCTTTGCTGAAGCGCGGTGTGTTTTTTGCTTTGGCATATCTATTCCTCCAATTAACTACTTTTTCTTTTTATCTTTCTCACTTAATGGAGCAAGCATTAAGAACATTGAACGGCCTTCCATCTTTGGCTTAGTAACTACATTAGATAAGTCACTAGCTTCGTCAGCCATCTTTTCTAAGACCTGTTTACCTAACTCCTTGTGAGTAATTGCCCGGCCTCTAAAGCGAATAGAAACTCTAACTTTAGCGCCCTTGGTCAAGAATTTACGAACATGCTTTAACTTAGTGTCAAAGTCATTTCCTTCGATTGTTGGACTTAAACGAATTTCTTTGACAGCCATAACCTTTTGATTCTTACGGTTTTCTTTGGCTTTCTTTTGTTGTTCAAAACGGAATTTACCGTAGTCCATAATTCTAGCAACAGGTGGCTTAGCATTAGGAGAAAGCAAAACCAAATCAAGGTCAGCGTCAGCTGCTTTACGTAAAGCTTCATTCTTGGATACAACACCAACTTGTTGGCCATCAACTCCAATTAAACGAACTTCACGAGCACGAATATCTTCGTTTAAGATCATATTTCTTGGTATGAGTATTCACCTCCACGTTAATTTCGAGGACAAGAAAAAAGCGGGCAAAGTTAACGCCCGCTTTTAATCAACAGATATTATCGATCAGCCCAGAGGTAATATTAACTTAGGCGAGAAGCGGGAGCTTCTTCTTGTTCTCAACTTTTAAATTATACCATCTAATTAATTTACGTCAAGAACTAATTAAATGCAACTATTCTTTTTAGTGCCGATTAAACTCTGGTGATAAATTCATCAATCGATCAGCATTTTCTTCTAACACTTCTCGCCTTTTACCATACATCATCCAAACTGTAACAGCTAATGGAACTAAGACCATTAGAACTTCAGAGATATAATCTGTAGCCCAACTATTGAATTGCCAGCCTGCAGAATTCCAACCACTTTGCAGGTTTGCAAGGTAATCCATCAAGAAGTGAAAAATCATTGGGAGCCAAAGTTTCCCACTATAAAGGTAAAGCACGGCCCATAAAAAACCACTTCCCATTACTCCAATTACTTGAGCAATTGTAGCTTCAAAGGTTTCACCATTCCAATCAACGTTTCCTAGATGAGATAATCCAAAAAGAAGCGTAGACCCATAGATAGCTATTGGTACACGCAAATTTCGATATTGATTAAAGCCAGCAAGCAGAATTATAATAGCCAAATATCTTTCAGTTTCTTCAAAAATGCCTGGTTCTAAAGCAGCTGTAAAGCTTGCAATAGTAAAATATTTTTTCTGCAAATCAATTGAATACCTAAAAAATGCAGTCCATATTTGCTTATCGTAATTAATAAAGGCATTGTAAAACACATCAATAAATGCAAACAATACTAGTAATAATAAGACTGAATATTGAAAATTTCTGCTTTTTACAAACTTCAAATTAGGATTAAAGTGAAATCCCCATGCTTTTCCTAAAAAGCAAGCTAAAATTAATAAAGCAAACGCTGCAACTACGCCTTGGCTAGTAATTGAATGAAGCCACGGTAAATTTTTGCCAATCTTTAACAAAGAATCAGGTCCATACTGTGTTCCTAGGAGACCAACTCCTATTAAACGTAAAAACCAATTCTTTAAGCTACCCGCAAACAAAATTGCGAGGGGTAATAATAAAACTAAGTAGCTCATCCAGAGTAAAAGAACCCACAGAATTTCCAGCTGAGGGACATTTTTTAAGAAATAATTACCTATTTCTACCCACACGCTTGGGAATAAAGTACTTAGACCAAATAAATTTAGCCATCTTACAATTTCAAAAATTATTCCATTCTGTCTATTTACCCTTTGATTATAGAAATTAAGTCCAAGAACAATTATAAAAAAAGCTCCTTGAATTAAATTTCCTACACTATTTTTATTTTGGAAAATAACCTCTAAAAGCATCCAGATAAGTGCAATTAATAATTGCACATCAAAAATTTGTTGCCATCTTTTATGTGACAAAGTAAAATCCTTCATTCTATTCCTCCAGTTAGTTATCTAGTTTTTTTATTATAATGATCTCTCAATTTTTTTAAAGATATTTCATGCATAATAAAAAGAACTCATCTGCTGTGAGTTCTTAAAAACTAATCAAATTTTACTTTAGTCTAAAATTACAACTTGAAATTTCGTTCTCTATTTAGATATATCCGCACCGTCTTCATTTATTTTCTAACTCTGCTTTTACTCTTTATTTTTCTTCAATTGAATATTGATTTGTCTCACTTCATTCCACAAGTGAAAAAAGTAAACTCCATATGCAAGAGCATACATCAGAATAAAGTTTCCGATAATAATGGCTAACTGCTTTTCCATAACTGTTAAGCCATCTACAAAGAAATTAAATACTAACCAAGCAGTTAAGCAAACAAAAAAATTAATGATAATCTGCTTTCTTAATGACCAACTATCATTGTTAAAAATCCAACCCGCTAAATAAAAAAAGATTCCAATTAAAAAAGATTCTAATATCCAAAATAAAAAATCTGAGATTTTAAGTGTACTATTAGCTAAATTGTTCCAGGAAGACTGCAGAAGAATCTGAACAACTATCCAAGTCATCCCTATTCCAATTCCAATTAAACCACTTACTAATAATTGAACAACCTTTTTCATAATCCTAACCTCTCTTTCAAAACTTTAATCTTTCTTCTTGCAACTTGAATGCGTAAGCCATTTTCTAAAATTGCATCAATATTTCCGCTACTAACAATTTCTAAATGATTTATAGAATGATAGTTGACAATCGAACTTCTGGAAGTAGTAACAAAATCATTAGGTAGAAGTTTTTCCACTTGATACAATCTTCCTCTAAAAATGTAAACATCTCTTTCTGTACAAATCATTGTTTTTTCATTCTCAACTTGAATAGCAAAAATCTGTGAAAACTCGATCATATAAGCATCTCTATTTTTGTAGCCCCAAAGAAAATCTTGCTTTGATGTTAATTCATTCGTGATTCGCTTTATTTTGCTAGTCATCCTTTTCAACCAAAATTCAACTTTTTCTTCTGGTAGATTAGGATCAATCTTAAACTCAACTTTCATTAATTTCCCTCCTTACTTGGTTATTAAGTATAGTTATTTACCGCTTGAAAACCAGAGATTTTCGGTAAATGGTCTTAATCTAACGGTGAATGGTCATTTTTCTATACAAAAAATCCGCTAGGATCTTTTCTTCTCCCTAGCGGATTTTTATTATCTATCAATTATCAAAATTATTTTTCTCTTGAGTATGACTTAACATCTGCATCAATTTCAGCAATAAAGTCATCTAAACTCTTAGAAATTTGTTCTTCAGTACCGTAGCGACGAACATTAACACCGTTTGCGTTCATTTCTTCATCACCAAGAACTAAAGTGTAAGGAACCTTTTGAGTTTGTGATTCACGAATCTTGTAGCCAAGTTTTTCATTTCTGTGGTCTACTTCTGCTCTAAATCCGCGCTTAGCTAATTCGGCACGAACTTTATCAGCATATTCACCGTGAGCTTCTTCATTAACTGGAATAATTTCAGCTTGAACTGGAGCAAGCCAAGTTGGGAATGCACCCTTGTAAATTTCAGTTAAGTAGGCGATGAATCTTTCCATAGTACCAACAATACCACGGTGAATCATAACTGGACGGTGTTCTTCACCATCTTGACCAACATAAGTTAAGCCAAATCTTTCTGGAAGCATGAAGTCAAGTTGAATAGTTGACATAG
>CAMFQH010000138.1:0-4358 GCA_945980025.1 uncultured Lactobacillus sp. | reverse complement strand
ACCTAGAATAGATGCTGAACGAATTGAAACATCAAATCGATACAAAGTATTAGAAATCAAGGCTGGCATTAAGTTAGGCATAGTAGCAAACATAATAATGTTAAACTTAGATCCACCAGCTGCAGTAACGGCTTCATTTGCACCTTCTTCAAGGTTTTCAATTGCTTCTGAAAACAATTTAGCAAGCATACCAACTGAGTGGAAACCTAAAGCTAGTACACCGGCTGCAGAACCTGGTCCTACTGCCTTAATAAACATCAAAGCTAAAACAATTTCTGGGAATGAACGAATAACGGCTAATACAACTTTTCCTGAACGGGATGTATACCATTTCTTATGACGAGTATTAGCTGCCCAAAAGGCGAAAGGTAAAGAAATAATTGCAGAAATAAAAGTACCCAAGAAAGCAATACAGATTGTTTCCCATAATTGAGAAATTAAATCTTCACCACTTCCGTTATATACATATGACCAATCTGGATGAAAAATTCCGGCAACAATAGCTCCTGCGATTTGACCTGCACTTGCTTTTATTCCGCCAAAATCCATTCCTACAAATGACCAAATAATTAAAATGATAGTAACAATGGCAATTGTCCAGTGTTGAACCTTCTTCTTAGTATCCACTGGTTTAGGAGGTAATTTTTTCATTGTAGTATCCATTATTTCATCAACGCCTCCCGAGATTTAGTAGAAATGTAGTCGATAATAACTACGACAACGATAATAACTAAGATAATCATACCGGTCTTAGCATAGTCAAAGACTTGAAGAGTTTGTTGTAAGTACAAACCAATACCACCGGCACCAATATATCCAAGAACTGTTGAAGCTCTGACATTAATTTCAAATGCATATAAAACATAAGAAATAAAGTAAGTAAGTATTTGTGGCATCACAGCAAAATGAATAATTTGTAGTTTATTTGCACCAACGGCTGTTAAAGCTTCGATTGGACCTGGGTCAATTGTTTCAATTGCTTCATAGAATAATTTAACAACCACACCAAATGTAAATACAGTTAAGGCTAGAACACCGGCAACTGGACCAATACCTACAACGGCAACAAAGATTGCACCTAAGAGTAGGTCTGGAATAGTTCTAACAATATTCATAATTATTCTTAGAATTCCAGTAACGGCCTTATTCTTAACAATATTTCTAGCGATTAAAAGAGAATAAACAAAGGCGATGGCTGATCCCATTACAGTTCCTAAAATTGCCATTTTAATTGTTTCAATTAAAAGTGGAACTGCCGTAGCGGCATATCCCCAATCGGGGTGACACATTTGAACAAAAATATCAGTGAATTGACTAAAGTTATTAAATAAAACACTAATATGGGTATTTGTTACATCTACTGAAAGAAAGAGACCTAAAACCATAATTACGACCCATACAAGGTTCATAATTTTGAATTTCTTTTTAGGCAATTCAGCTAAATGCTGTTCCTTAGATTTAGGCATCTTCTTCCCCTTTCTTGCCATTTCCACCATTGTAAATATCGTCAAAGACAGCTTGAGAAGTTTCACTCATCTTACCATCATAAACAATTTGACCTGCACGAACACCGATTACTCGATCTCCAAATTCCTTAGCAAGTTCTACGCTGTGAAGGTTAGCAACTACAGTCATCCCGTATTCTTCATTAAGCATCTTCAAATCATGCATAACTCGACGTGAAGTTTGAGGATCAAGTGAAGCTGTTGGTTCATCAGCTAAAATAATCTTAGGATTTTGAGTAAGCACACGGGCAATAGCAACACGTTGCTGTTGTCCACCGGAAAGTTGATCCGCACGAGTATAAACTTTATCTGCTAAGTCAACACGTTGCAATGCTTCATATGCTTTTTGCTTATCTTCCTTAGTAAATAAGTTAAAAGTTGTTTTCCAAGTTGGATAGTAACCTACTCGGCCAGTTAAAACATTGCGTAAAACACTTGAACGTTTAACCAAGTTAAAGCTTTGGAAAATCATTCCAATATCACGGCGAATTTCGCGTAAGTCTTTACCCTTAGCAGAGGTAATTGACTTGCCATCAATTATAATATCTCCTTCTGAGACATCTTGTAGACGGTTAATTGAACGAAGTAAAGTAGACTTACCTGCACCAGATAGACCTACTACTACTATAAATTCTCCCTTATCAATATTTAAGTTAATATCCTTTAAACCAACTGTTCCGTTATCATAAATTTTACTAACGTTTTTTAGTTGAATCATCGGCTGATTAGTAGCTGCCATTTAATTTAAAAATCTCCTTAACATTATTTAAATTGACTACAGTGCATAAAAAGATAATCGTCTTTTAGAGACAATTATCTTTTACTAACTAAGCTTTATTTAATTGACTATTTCTTGTCCTTGGCAATAATCTTGTCATATTTACGAACAATATCGAAGTTGCTGTCCTTAGACTTAGTGTAGCCTTCGTGACTATAAATTGATTCGATAATCTTCTTACCTTCTTTAGATTCACCAACTTCAATAAATGCCTTTGCAAGTTTCTTTTGGAAGGACTTAGACATATCACTTCTAACAGAAATAGTATCGTTAGGAATTGGCTTAGTGAAGTAAATTGGGACAACTTGGTCCATAATCTTAGGATTGTCTTTTTTAACAGTGTTACGAGCATCTTCAAACACAAATGCTGCGTCAGTATCACCATTTAATACATTCAAAACTGCTTGGTCTTGGCCAGTAACAGTAACTAACTTACAATCCTTTGGCACATCCAAACCTTTTTCTCCAAGTTCAGCAATTGGGAAAACATAACCTGCTGAAGAAGTTGGGTTTTGAACTGAAATACTCTTGCCTTTTAGATCCTTCCAAGATTTAATTTTAGAACCCTTCTTAACAAGAATTTCTGCTCTATAGTAATCAACTAATTTATTAGTTGCCTTACCACCAGGTTGCTTAACGCCGTAACGTTGAGATTGGAGTAAAACGTCAGCAGCTCCTTGTTTATGAGCTAATACATAACCATCAGGTGGTAAGAAACCAACATCAACTTTTTTAGATTTCATAGCTTCAACAACTGTGTTGTAATCAGTTGACATTGAAACATGAACTGGGATTCCAAGCTTTTTAGAAAGCATTTTTTCTAAAGGCTTAGCACGAGCTTCAAGCTTATTAGCAGCTTGACTAGGTACAAATTGGATAGTTAATGATTTTGGTGTATAACCATCCTTTGAACTGTTTGACTTGTTAGAACAAGCAGTTGCAACAACAGCAAGTAAAATTGCAAAAAGGCCTACTAAGACTTTTTTGAACTTTTTCATCATTTCCTCCTAATGAAAAACATTAAATGACAAATACAAAAAAAGACCCAATATGATGAGCTGACAAAAAGAGCTAATCACATTGAGCCAGAAAAGTCGCTAAAAAAACAACGAAAGCGCCAACACCAATGAAGACTGATTTCCCGAAGAAATCAGCCCAAGAACGATCCACTGAATCTTGGTTACGTTTTATAATGTTGTAATCGAAATTCACCATTATCGTTCTCCCTTTCCCTAGTACTAACGTTCGTTCTTAAGTATCATATCAAAAATATTCGTACTTGGGTACTATTATTTTAATGTAAGCGCTAGTAAATATTAATTTATCAAATTGGATCGATCCACTTTATAAAAAAACACTCTATCATTACTGATAGAGTGAATTTCATAATGTTCTTTTTTTAAAAGTACTTTTTCTTAGGTTTTGCAACCTTGTTATTATCAAGATCAGTCTTAACAATTAACACATCTGATAAAGCATGTTGGTTAACATAAGCAGTAACACTACCCATTAACATTCTTTCAACTGCGTTCATACCAGTTGCACCCATAATAATTAAATCGTTGTGGTGATCTTTAATAAAATCAACAGCAATAATTCTCTTAGGGGAGCCATAACGAATATGGTAAGAAACATCAGTAAAATTAAAGTGTTCCTTAGCCCATTCTTTTAGACTCTTTAAATACTCTTCGGAATCCTGCGTCATTTGATAAATGGTATCCCCAGAAATCAAAGTATCCTGCATTTCCCCCATAAATTGACGAGTATCAATAACATTCAATACATCCAGATGAGCATTGTTATCAAGAGCAATCTTTACTGCTTTATCAAACGCACGCTCTGCAGTTTCAGAACCATCAACAGGAACTAAAATGTTGTCATAATCTTCTACCATAAGTAATCATCTCCGCATGGAATTTGCATCTTTACATTGTAATTTTACCATTAATTATACCAATTAATAAGTTTGTTTTCTTTTTATAGATCTGAGAAAAATAAAATATCTGAGAAAAAATATGTTAAAGTAATAATACTGTATTTAAATAACTATAGTGAGGAAAAATACTAATGAGCGA
>CAMFQH010000137.1:0-4399 GCA_945980025.1 uncultured Lactobacillus sp. | reverse complement strand
AATTAATATTAAATTTAAAGATACATTAATGCAAGGGTTTATTACTTGTTTTTTTCATCTTTAAATAAATCCTTAAGCTTAGCAAAAGCAGGATTTTCTTTATTAGATTGCTGTTCTTTATAAGCTTCTTGAGAAACAACCTTCCAGCCCTCTCCTTCAGGAAAGTCTCCTTTAGCTTCTTCTTCAGGAGTCAAGATCACTGATGGTAAGCTTAAAAGCAAATTATCTTCTACAGCCTTTTGAAGATCAATTGTATCATCCTTAACAGTTACAATTGTATCTTCTTCATCAAGCTGTTCTTGAGTTGGTTCAACTTCACTATAGTTCTCAGTAAAGCTAAATTTTTGATGCATTTCTACTGGTTTTAGGCTACGAGTGGAAGGTGCTACAACATCTGCTTCGACAGTAAAATTACCAGTAACAAAAGGTTCATCATAGAAGAAGTCACCAGTAACATGAACATTATTTGCATCTTCCAGTAATTCTTTACTTCTATCAAAGAACTCTTTACTTAACTCAACGTTTTCATCAACATGAGTTAACGGATTACGACTATTTTTAATTTGCAAATATGAAAACTTTAACATTATTTTACCTCGATTGGTTTACGACCAAAATTTTGATCTTCACCCATAATTTGTTCAAAAAGCCGATCTACTTTCACTTGCAAACCCAAAGTTCCACTTGCAGCATTTTTCTTATCAACTTTTGAAATAATCGGCACTTGAACATCTTTTCTAATTTTCTTAAGATAATTTCTTCCTCGACTACTGTAGCCTAACAGTAGGGTTGAAACATCTTGATAAGAATCCTTTATTTCTTTCTCAGTGACATTTAAAAGTGTGTAAAGACATAATCTTCTTAAACGAGCATAAGTATATCGCTTAGACTTAATTTGCCGTAAAAATGAAGTAAAATCTTCTGCCGTATGAATTTCTTCCTTCATTTTATATTCTAGTCCTTCACTCATTTGATAAATTGACTGCAATTCTTCTAAACTTGCACTTTCAATTCGATACTTCAAAAAGTTAAATAAAAGATTCCAGTTCGGATAAACTTTTTGACTTTCTAAACTTACCAATTCTCCTTTAGGAAGATATTTTTTTAATTCAGATAAGTCATTGGGATGGTGCAAACAATAATTTCTAATCGCTGTAGCTGAGGAAACTATTTTATCTTGTAAAAGTGGATCATCATGTCCACTTCCTACTCTTGTTATAGGATGTAAATGAAGTGGATTTTTTAATTGTTCACTTGCAACTGCATAAGCAACGGCTAACATCATGTTAGGCTGATTTACTTCATGCCCCACTTCTCTAGCAACCATTTCATTATATTGAGTGGCATAAGTTTGAGTGTAGTCTCGAAAGTCCATCCGACTCTTTGGAATTTGGTTTATTTTTTGGCCTAAATAAGAGAAATTTAAATTTGCATCCTCTACTCCAAAAAATAATTCTGACACTCCCAAATCACTCAACATTTTAATACTACCATTAGCAAAAATATCAGCTGGCTGTACAGCAAAAGAAAATGGTAGTTCGAATACTAAATCAGCTCCAGAAGCTAAAGCTGCCTTCGCCCTTTGCCACTTATCCATAATTGCCATTTGTCCACGTTGAACATAATTACCTGACATTACAACAATTATTGGATCATTTTTAGCTGCTAAGCGGGCTTGATTCATTAAAAACTCATGGCCACTATGAAAAGGATTATATTCGGCTACAATGCCAATTACACTCATACTCTTACCTTTAGTCTAAGTTTAATTCTAGTTTCTTACCATTGCTCCAAAGCTTTTCTAAGCCATAAAAGTCTCGTGCATCTTCGGTAAATACATTTACAACTACATCTCCCATATCTACTAAGAGCCAGTTAGAATCACGAGTTCCTTCAATACGGTAGTCTTCTTTTCCATGTTCATGGATCTTATCAATAATACTGTTAACGATGGCATGAAGTTGACGGTTTGAGCCAGCTGTTGTTACAACGTAGTAATCCGCTAAAATACTAATTCCTTGCATATCATATGCTTCAGTATCTTCACCATGTCTTTCATCGATTGCTTCTACAGTTAAATCTAATAATTTCTTACTATCCAATTTTATTTTTCCTTTCAAAATTCTAATCCTTTACTGCCCATTTATTGTAAGCAGCAAATGTCTTAGGATAAATCTTTTTTCTATTAGTTATTAAAAAATCAAGTGTGTGGGCTAATTCAAAGCCTACCCCATCATCTAAGTTAGCAAAAGCTACTTTTCTTGCTTCTTCTACGCCAGGAAAGTCACGACCTGGTTCAATAAAATCTGCTACAAAGACAATTTTATCTAGCGTGGTCATTTCTACATCAGCAGTAGTATGACGCTTAATAGCAGTTAAAATTTCTGGATCAGTTATCTTTAATTCCTTTTCAATAAAATATGATCCCACAATTCCATGCCAAATAGCTCGATTATAATTAAGTAAATCTGGATCAAAATGCTGTTCCTTAATCACTTCAATAAATCGGGCAGGAGAGACTTGTTTTGCATAATCATGGATAAATCCTGCTAAAGCTGCCTTATCAGGATCATAATTATTAAGTTCAGCTAACTTACGACTAGTTTCACTTACACCAATACAATGCTTAAATCTCTTTTCATCCATGTTGCTTTTTTCTTTGGCAACAATCTCATCAGAAGTTAACGGGGAATATGTTTTAACAAAATTAATTTCAGTCACGATATAAGCCTCTTGATTCAATATATAAGCGTACACTTTCCGGTACTAAATACCGAATAGAATTACCAGTAGCTATATTTTGACGAATTAAGGAAGATGAAATATCTAAATTAGGTGCATCAACCCAAATCATTGGAAACTTGGGATTTTGCGGATAATTTGGTCTCCTAACGCCAACCAAAGTAGATAAAAGTGCTATAGTCTCTGGTTCACGCCAATTTTCAAAGTCGTTTACTTCGTCACTACCCATAATTAAGTAATATTGATTACGTGGGGCTCTCTTCTTTAAGTAACGTAAAGTATCAACCATGTATGATGTTCCACCACGCATTATTTCAAAAAGCTTAACATGAAAGTGTGGATTATCATGTGTAGCCAATTCAAGCATTGCACACCGATCTTTAGTGCTTATATTTCCCGCTATTTTTTTATGTGGCGGCGTATTATTTGGGATAAACCATATTTCATCTAAATGAAGCTGTTTTCTAACTTGCTCAGCCATTGATAAGTGAGCTAAATGAACTGGGTTAAAAGTTCCTCCCATAATTCCAATTTGCTGAGCAGAACTCGTAACTGGTTCAAATTGTACTTGTGGTTTTTCTTTTACAACACATTGCATTATATTAACGCTCTTCTAATTCCTAAACCAATTCCTTCTGGTGTATAAGCTTTTACTACAACATTAGCAGGTGTGGTAATAAACCCAACTCCGCCAAATAAAATATCGCTTTTTTCTTTTGGTGAAAAAGTTTGGCCTTTTAATGGTCCGAGATTATCTTCTTTACTTGGTGGGAGTAATAAATCATCTTTATGTTTTTCATAAAATGCATCTGCATTTTCAGTCTTTGTTCTGTGTACATAAAGGTCGCGTGCAACATAAATTGTAAATCCAGCAGATGGACCATCTACATAGTCAAAACGTCCTAATCCAGCTAAAAAGATTGTCTGTCCAGGCAAAAGTTGGTAGGTCGCTGGCTTTAATGGCTTCTTTGGTTCAACAACTTCAAGTTCTTTTCCACTCAAATGACTAGCCAATTGATTGGCATTCAAAATTCCGGGTGTGTCAATTAAATAATGGCCATTAGAAAGTGGAATTTTAATCTCATCTAGTGTTGTTCCAGGGAATTTAGAGGTAGTAATGACATCCTTTAAATCACTGTTCATATTGATGATCGCGTTGATTAACGTGGATTTTCCAACATTGGTTGTTCCAACAAAATAGATATCTTTCTTTTCGCCTTTTTTAGCTAAAAATGCCATCAACTCATCTAAATTTTTCTTTTTAGCAGCTGAAACTAAAAATATTTTTTCTGGTTTTAAGCCATTTCGATTAGCTTCTTGGCGCATCCAATCTTTAATTTTGGATTCTTTAGAATTTTTTGGAAATAAATCTACTTTATTACCAACTAGAATATATTCATTACCACCAATAAAACGCTTAATTGAAGAAATCAATGAATTACTAAAATCAAATAAGTCAACCACATTAACGACTAATGCCTTCTTTTGACTAATTGAATTAAGTAAAGCCAAGAAATCATCGTTATTTTCTTCAACGGGCATAATTTCATTATAGTGTCTTAATCTAAAACACCGCTGACAATACACCTCATTATCATCACTCTCTAGTGCCCTTTTTAAGGCAGAAGATGGTAAATAGCCCGACTTTTTAGGGTCT
>CAMFQH010000136.1:0-4439 GCA_945980025.1 uncultured Lactobacillus sp. | reverse complement strand
ATTTCGGCATCCTATTTTACTTGAAAAAGCGATCCCACCAATGGTGTTTTTTCTTAGGGTGAATTTGCATTTGGGCTAAAGTACGGTGAATATTTTCTTCTACCTGTTGTTTACGCCTTTTTTCTTCGTTCTCTCTAGCTTTTCTTAAAATTTCTTCATGAGCTTCTTGCTCACTTTTTTGTTCTTCAGTAATCTCTTTGGCAGCTTCCTGATCTTTATTATTAGCCTCTTGTTTTTCTTTAGAATCATCCGATTCTGGTTCAGCTAATTGGTGTGAACGATCAATTAATTTTTTATTTTGAGCTTCAACACGTGCTACCTGCTTCTGCAAATCTTCAATTGCTTTGTTCTGACTTGCAATAGTATTTTGTAGCATCGTTAAAAGTTTTACTACTTGATCAGCATCAACAGTAGCAGTATTAGTAGCAACTGATTTTTGCATTTTTGCTGCTTTTTTAACTTCTTCAGTTTTCTTATCGCTTACTGCAAAGATTTGTCTAGCTGCTTCCTGCAAAGTTAGATCCGCATTTTTAGACAAGGCTCTAAAAGCCTTTAAATCTTCAATATCCTTTGCCGAGTACAAGCGAGACTTTTGCTTGGTTCTTTCATAGTAATCTTTATTTCCAGTAACCTTTTCAACGATTAAAGAATACTTTCTTAACGTTGCTACGCTAATATGAAGTTCTTCCGCCGTTTTTGCTGGGGCCTCAAGTTCTTCAAAATTATGGTCGCTTGCCATCCTAAATTCTCCCTTTACTTAAACTAAGTTTAATCATGTTTATGTAACAAAGTCTTCTTATGATCGTAGCGTTCCATTGCGTAATCAATTAATTTAGTAATTAAGTCAGTGTATGGAATTCCAATTTCTTCAAATAATTTAGGATACATACTAATATTAGTGAAACCAGGAAGAGCATTTACTTCTGTTAGAACAACTTCATTATCTTCACTACGAAGCATCGAATCGATACGAGCCAAGCCGCTACATTCAGTTGCTTGGAACACCTTTAAGGCATTCTTTCTAACTGTTTCAACAATTCCCTCAGGAAGCTTAGCAGGAATTTCTAAAGTTGATGTTGAGTCATCATCATACTTATTTTCATAAGTATAGAATGAATCTTTTGCATTAATAATTTGACCAACACCAGCAACGATTGGTTTATCATTGCCTAAAACAGCAGTTTCTACTTCAGTACCATGAACAGTTTCTTCAACTAAAACCTTATCATCGTATTTAAAGGCTTCAGCTAAAGCAACCTTATATTCTTTTTCGTTAGTAACATGACTTACACCAACTGAAGAGCCTTGGTTTGATGGCTTAACAAATAAATCTGAACCCAATTGGCTAGCTACGTATTCATAGTCTAACTTCTCGTTATCTGGATCGTTATATTCAAAACGCTTAACTGCGATCCATTTTGCCACAGGAACACCAGCACGTTGAGCAAGGATCTTAGTCATTTCCTTATCCATCGTTACAGCTGCTGCTAAAACATCGTCTCCAACAAATGGCTTATCTAAAACTCTAAATAGTCCTTGTAAACAACCATCTTCACCTAAGTTTCCGTGTACAATTGGGAAAAATACGTCAATTTCAGGACGATCTTTTAATTCAATAATGTTAGAAATATTAGCTACTTTATGAGGATTAGCCACTTCCATTTTAGGATTATCTAATACTTTGTGAGAATCTGCATCATCAGCTAAGTATCCATCGTTAGTAATCCACATTGGATAAACATCAAATTTATTAGTATCGATTTCTTCATAAATGTTGTGGGCAGACATGATAGAAACTTCATATTCTGAAGAATTTCCACCGAAGATCAAACCTACCTTAATTTTGTCAGTCATATTTTTATCTCCTTTTTGTCCTCGAAACCTTATTATAAACAATCGTGACGCTATAATGCATCAATTTCGAAAAAAAGTCTAAAAAGAATGCAATTTTTTTATAATTACGTTATATATATTACTATCATGCTACTATATGATTCGCTAAAAGGAGTAATTATGACTTTTACCAAAAAAGCAGCCACTTTTTTAGCAACTATTGTGTTAAGTACAACTACTTCTACCGTTATAGTTACTAACGCACAGGCTGCAACCTTTACTAAAGATGAAATTCAAGAAGTTCATCAAATTCAAAATCAATATAAAAATTTACCTAAAGAAAATTTTAATGCAGATAATCTTTATGCCAGCACTCCTCATCTCACGGCTCCCTTTTCACCCGGTTCTGTTACAAATTCTTATATCAATTCTCAATTAGATTATATTAATTTTTACCGAGCTTTATTTGACTTACCAAGTATTTCAACAAATAAAACCGATAATGATAACGCTCAAATCACGGCAAGCGTTATGGCCGCAATCAAAGCTAACCCATTCACTAACCAACATGGCCTCCCTAGTGAAACTAAACCTGATTATATTAATGAGACGTACTGGACAATTGCCAAAAACGTCTCTGCAAGTTCAAACCTTAACTTTAACGTAAGTAATCAATCCGCTGGGGACGTAATCACAGATTTATTAACTGATACCTATAATCTTGATGGTTCAGACACGGGACACCGCGCATGGCTTTTATCTAGTCGACTTACAACTACAGGTATTGGCGCCGCTTATGGTGAAAATAATTATCGCTATTCTGTTCAACAAGTTGCCTATCCAAGTGATGGCTACAAAGCAGCTGCAAAAAGTACAGTTGCTTATCCAAATAGTGGCGTTTTTCCAATCGAATTACTTCAGGGAAATAATATCGCCTGGTCCCTCTATTTATCGGACAAAACTATTTCTGGTACTCCCAAAATTACAATTACTGATCTTGATACCGGTCAAACAAGTCAAGCAACAAAAGTTAATAACTTTAGTAACAAAGGATACGGTTATTTCGACACTATTCTGACCTATTTTCCTGGAGATATTAAGTTAGTCTCAGGACATGAATATAACGTAAATATTTCTAATGTCTATCAGTACAGCTTTAAGCTTTTTAATCAAGTAGCAGCCAATCAACCAAAATTAGAAGTTTCGGAAGATAGCACTAAGACTAAAAACAAGGTTAAAAATTCATCTACTATCTCATCCTCTCAAAATATTAAAGAGGCTACTGATGAAACAACCCGCAATATCTTAAAACAAGCTGATGATCCTTCTTCAAATACAACCATTAAATCTGCTCTTTTACTTCAAGCAGAAGAGTTACGTGATTCTTTAAATAAAAATCGTCGCATGAACCCGATAATTTTTGGTCGTTCTTATCAAGACGGTTACTCTTACTACAATTTAGGTGAAGATCAATGGTTCCATAATTTCTATGTTTACGGTAATCCAGACCTAACTGCCGGCGTAGTAAATATTGATAATAGTTCTCTTGATACTCATATTTACACTAGCCCTTATCCTAGTTTACAAAAAACAACTTCTAATCACGTTACCCCTGGAAAAAGCTATGCTTACGGTCAATCTATTACAACCAACCATACAACTTGGTATTATCTTGGTAAAAATCAATGGATTAGGCAATTTAATTAATAAACTAATACTTTAAAAGAGCTTATAAAGTAACTAATTTGTAATTTAAGAATATTCTTTTGGTACAATCCAAACATATTATATTATTTAAGAATAATTAATGGTTTCAACTTGATTTAAAGCTTAATTACTGTAAAAATAAGTATTGAGAAATGGTTGAGGACCCTTACAAGAGCCATTATGGCTGTTGCATATTACAATTATTTTATACCCTAACTACTTTACACTTACTTGAATACAATTAAGATCATCCAATCCGACGCCATTTCCCAGAAAAAGGTCTCAGGTTAAAACCTGAGACCTTTTTGTGTGCTTATTAAAATTTTATTCAGCGCTAGTAATTTGCCAAGTAATAGTACTAATTACAAATAAAACTACACCAACAATTACTAATTCCAAGAAAATGCCACTAGCTATTTCTAAAAAATAACCAATATTTAAAATAAAGCCTTCAACATCAAAAATTGTTGGAATAAATGCTAGTAATCCAAAGATCACAATCATACAAATTGCCGCTCTCATCCCTCCAGCAGCAACCATATGAATTAAACGTCGAGTTGAAACAATTTCTTGCAATCTTTTAATTTGCTGATAAGCTAAGATACCTACAAAAATAATTATCAAAATGCTCAAAACTAATAATACTATTTCAACGTTTGCCATTAAGGTAGCATTTGCTAAGCCAAAACTAGTGATAATTGCATAAAGACCACTATTTTTATTCTTCCTGAGCTTTTCTTGTACGGATTTAGCTTCCATGGAAGAATTATCATCTATTTTTGTTAATATAATTTTTCTAATTTGACCAGCTAAACTTGAATTCTCAGCTCTAAATAGATGGATACCCAAGGTATAATCAATCATCGCATCTGCAATTGGTCTTGTTTGTTCAACGGTAA
>CAMFQH010000135.1:0-4484 GCA_945980025.1 uncultured Lactobacillus sp. | reverse complement strand
ACACCTAAGCCTTCGTCGGCAGCGTCAGATGTGTATAAGAGACAGATATTGTCTCAATAATAAAAAAGTCAACAAATCCAACCATAAGAGCTAAGCCGTTGATAGAGTAGGAATGGACTGGTTGGACTTTTTATAAAAAAATCCAACTTAAATCCAACCATAATATTTTAAGAGTGGTAATATCATTGATATATCAACGATTGTTAATCATATTTTTATTTTTAAAAGTCCAACCAACTAATATTATTTATCCGTTAATTATTGCTTGCCATTTTGCTTCACCTGCTTGTTTCTGTTCACGTTTAAATTTTTTATCTTCTTGAATAACTGGAACTATACTTTTTAGAGTAATACCCGTAAATACATACGCACCTTTTTTAGTTTTACCGTGTTCGTCTTTCCAACTAGTAGGGCGTGAGCTTTTATGAATATCTTTTTCTTGTAAGCGTGAGGCAAAATTAGCCATTTTATAGCCATCGTTCCCACCGTTATCTTTTGCAAACTGATTTAAATTATCAAGTAAAGCCTTGCATCCGATTTTGTAATCTTTGCCAATAACACATTCATTTTCAATAAATGAATTAAAGAAGTCGTTGATGTCCGCCCATTCTTTATAGTCGTTAATCATTGAATCGCTTCTAGTTAATTGGATAGGAATGCTTATATATGAGTACTTAATAGGTTCACGTTCAATAGCAATTTTGGCATAATATAAGCATTTTAGAGCAAACTCACCACGCTCTTTTTCTATTGTAGGTAAATATTCTTTATCAAAGTGAGCATATTTCTGCACATAGTTCCACCTAAAAAGGGATGCACGCCTAGCAATAGAATCATCATAACTTTGGAATCGTGGCAATGTGTTCATGTTAAACCACAAATTAGCATGATTAGTAAACCGTGCTGTCTGCTTATTCTTTTGGCTAAAATTGTTTGTGTCGTTACCGCTAAAAGATTTTATTAAACCAATTACCTTATCAGATATATATGTGGCTTTTTCATCACTTACTAAATTGCCCTCTTTAAATCGCAATTCACTGGCATCAAAAGACTGTCCCTCGGTCATTTGTGTTAATGAAATACTACTTGTTGCCCCGACACCAAATAAGGACGCTAAATATTTAAATATCGTTGATTTACCACGACCGCCTGCGCTTTTTATAAAAACGAAAAAAGGGATTTCATAAGTATTAAGCAGACTTAAACCAATACATTCAAGAAAGGCTATTAGAGTTTTCTTTTCATTTTCCGCCCCTAATGATTTAGCGAGCCATTCAGTTGTAGTAGGGGCTAAATTATCAATAAAATTTTGACCTGCTGAACTATTTAATAAGTCCCATCCGAGTTGCGCTCCATCTTTATTCAAGTCGTAATCTTTGGAATATAAAAAATAATGTTCAGGTGAAAAGCCTACTATTTGCCATTTATCAATATCAAAATCAAAATTTTTGAAGTGTATAATGTGGGCAGATGGTTTGTCAAATGTGTTTTGTGGATTAATCCCATATATTTTACCGTCTAATAAAGTAAGAGTGCTTCTAACTCCTTTAGCGTCTTCAAGGTCTTTAGCATATTGCGTTTGTTGTACTTTGCCTTTTTCGATAGGGTCGGTAGGGTATTGAAAACAGTCTTCAATAAAATTGTTTAATACCGCTTTTGAACTTTTCGCCCAGTTACCAGCGTTATCTTGATAGACAACTAAACCACTAGTGTTGCCGTTTTCTTCTAATCGCTTGATTAAATGATTATTAACAATTTCGTTCGCTAACTTATTAGGGTCAATGCTCCAATTACCTGTTTTAGCATTATATTTAGCCCACAATGGACGAAACTTATTTTCGGTGGTGTGAGTGTCATAGTTGTAAATAGGGCTTTTTTTAGCTAAATTTTTAATAGAATCAACGCTTAAATTATCAATATTATTTACATTTTTTTCATATTCTTTAGCTTCTCTTTCTGCTTGTTCTTTTGCCTCTTGTTTGTATTTTTCCTGTTTCTCTTCTTGTTTGTCTGCTATTTCATTAAGTTCTTGAATGCTATTTTTTAAAGCGTCAGCTTTAGGTGCAACTCTTGTTAATAAGTTTTGAGCGAGCTTTAAACATCCTTTTACCGCTTCATTGCGTTGACGGGGATTAGGAAAAAGGCTGGTTACTCTATCTATTGACTTTCTTAAATTGTTTCGTAATTGTTCTATATTATTAGTTTCAATAATTCTTTTGGTTTCCTTATGTTCCTTTTCTTTTAAATTATGATTAATCTCTTTTAAGTCGTTCGCAAAGTTATCTGTCATTGTCTAACCACCTTTCTAAATTTGACCTCCTATAAAATCAATATCTGCATCAATTTCATGTAATGTATTATTAATTGCTTCAAGGTTTTTGTTTAACTTCTTTAGTTCCTGTATTAATTCTTTATCCATGTTTTTACCTCCAAACGTTAAATACTTAAGATTAGTCTACCTGCACAATTAATATTCTTTAGTCCTTAACTACGCCCATAGTTACGGGCTTTTTATTTTGCTTTTGGGACGGCATTTCATGGGACGCAAGCCACGCCGTTATGCTTGCTTTTCCATAGAGCTTGCGACCGTCAATGTTAGCCACTGGCATTCCTAAAGAAGCCCAGTATGTAATAGTTGAATCAGCAACGCCAAAATATTTAGCAATTTCTTTGCGGTTTAAGTAAGGCTTGCTTGATGTGGTGGCTTGCTTAATTGCATCCCTCACAACGTTAAGCACATATGTTTTGATTTCTGTTTCTTGTGATTCATCCAATTTAAATTCCATGGTTACTGCTCCTTTTCAATAAATTTGGCTTGATCTTCAAGGTTACCGCCTAGCTCTAAAATGCTTTTACTTAGATACTTAAGTGTTTTCTTGGTGGTCAAGGGGTCATTAGGATCTTCTTCTTTGAGTTTGTCTATTTCATCGTTTATTGCATTAAAAAGTGGGTAAAGCTGTTCTGCTGTTCGCTTCATTTCACCTAATGCTTGATGCAATTTAATTTCATCGTTCATTGTTTAAGCCTCCATAGGTTCAAAGTCGTCAAAATCATATTTACCACCTTGCAAGTCGTAGACGGTCTGGGCTAGTTCATTTCTCATAACCTCTATATATCTTTCAGGAATATTATTTCGTCCATATTCCATAATCGTACCGTCTACAAATGCACAATAAAGGTAACCGTCCTTATACCAACGATCAACCGCGTTTGAACCGTCTGCACTGTAATTAGTCATGGTTTACCAACTCCTTCCTAGTGGTGGGATGCACTTGCTACCGTATGATCTTTCATGAAGTCATCAATAGCGGTTTTGCTAATGCGCTTAGAGTTACCAATAATAGTTACTGGTAAACCTTGCTTAATGTAATAATTTAGGGTTTTGTGTGATTTAACACCTAAATACTTCATAGCTTCTTTATATGAAAAATATTCTGTCATTATTATTCGTCCTTTCTTTTCCTACATTTGTTTACAAGAAATATAATAATAAACTTTTGTAGGAATGTAAAGAAAATAATAAACTTTTGTAGGATTATTTGATATTATGTATTATAAAGAGGTGAAATAAAGCATGAATAGAATTAAACAATTACGTAAAGAAAAAGGATTAAGTCAAGCGCAATTAGCTAAAGAGGTTGGGATAAGCAACCAAATAATTAGCTTTTATGAGAATAATAAACGTGAACCAAAAATAGAGACGTGGCAATCACTAGCCGACTTCTTTAATGTGTCTGTACCATATTTACAAGGTATTGATGACAAACCGAATACAGGTTATTCAAAGGATTACATCTATAAACAGTTAGATGATGCTTACAAAGAAAAATGGGAAGACCCAACAGGTCAAATAATGGGCGGTAGTTTTGATAAAACAGTCGATGCTTATTTAAAACAAGCCAAAATAAAAAAGCCCTCCAAAATTGATAACCAATTTTGGAAAGACCACTTTAATTTTATTTTTGATAGTCCGAATATTGAGCGACTGTTAACCACTAAAGACAAATACAACGATGATGATATTAAGTTATTACTTGAATATACTATCTTCTTAAACTTTATAACTATGAAGCAGATAATAGATTATTACAATAATAAATAATGCTGGCATCGCAATTTTAAAGCCTAGTTCGTTCTGATTAACTGATAATTATTGAACTTGCATCCCTAAATACTTCTGAAGTATTTAGAAATTTTGTAAAAGAAAATGGCTTGATTAGAAGTATTAATAAATATGTTTCAGATTTGCCCAATTTAAATTTGAATTGAGGGTCCAATTTTGGACTTTGCATCCCTAACCACCAATTCATGTTAAATATTTAAGATTAGTCTACCTGCACACATTCACTAATCGAGGTAAATAAGCATGAACAATGATATTAAGGAATACACCACACCGAGCGGTAAGAAGCGCTATAGATTTAATTTATATGTGGGTGTTGATGAAACAACAGGACATTCAATTCAAATTAGAAAACAAGGCT
>CAMFQH010000134.1:0-4520 GCA_945980025.1 uncultured Lactobacillus sp. | reverse complement strand
GCAGGCTCACTTATCCCTTTAAAGGGATGAGTGAGCCTTTTTGTATGAAAAAGGGAGGTATGAATATTGTGCGTATTAAACAGATTCTTAACAATGGTGCAATAGTCACTACTAAAAAGGATGGCGAAGAAGTTGTAGTTCTTGGAAAAGGAATAGCTTTTGCCAAAAAAGTTGGTGACGAAGTTGATAAAACAAAGATCTATAAGGTATTCACCCCTTTTGATGATAATCAGCGTAACAACTTGTTAAAAACAATTCATGAAACAGATCCAATATTCTTTCAGATTTCGGAGAAAATCGTTGATCGATTAAAGAAAGAGGAAAATATTGATCTGGCAGATAGTGTGTATATTACATTAACTGATCACTTGGCAACAAGTGTAGAACGTGGAAAGAAGGGATTGTATCTCAGTAATAACTTTCTCTGGGAAATACAAAATTACTATCCTAAAGAATATCAATATGGTTTATGGGCACTTCAACTGTTAAATAATCAATTCAATTTGCAGTTTCCTGAAGATGAAGCTGGTTTTATTGCGATTCATATTATTAGTGGTGAATTAGGAAATGATATTGATGATTTTAAGAAATCAATAGATTTTATCAAAGAGATTATTAAAATAGTTCGGTATTATTTCAAGATAGACATAGATTATCAATCAGCTGCTTATAACCGTTTTGCGCTGCATCTAAAATTCTTCTGGAAGTACATGATGTACAAGAAAGGAGAACGAGGCTTAGGTGATTTAAGCGATGAAATTTTAAAAGTAATAAAATCTAGTGATGTTGATGCATATAAATGTTCATTAAAGATAAAACAGTTTATTGCTGAGAAATATAATTACGACTTGACTAATGAAGAAATAATGTATTTAGCGATCCATATTAATAAGATCACTTCTGATTTGAGGAGAAAATAATGAAATATGAAAAAATGAACCAGGAAATTCTGGAAGCAATAGGTGGAGAAGAAAACATCCAATCGGTTGTTCACTGTTCAACTAGATTAAGGTTTGTCTTAAAGGATGAAAGTAAAGCAGATGATAAAAAGGCTGAAGCAATTGATGGAGTTTTACAAGTTGTTAAGAAAGGTGGGCAATATCAATTAGTTATTGGTAATACTGTTGAAGATGTATATGATGATTTGATCAAGATGATTCATATCGATAATAACGATAGTGATAATAAGCCAAAAAAGAAGCAAAACTTATTTGACACTATCATTGGAGCTATTACTGGTTCTATTGCACCTGCAATTCCTTTGCTTGCCGGTGCCGGTATGGGCAAAGTTTTGCTCCTAATCTTAACTATTTGTCATGTTTTATCAGATAAGAGTCAAACATACCAATTACTGAATTTAATCTTTGATACTGGATATTACTTCATGCCAGCTTATGTTGGCTTTTCAGCTGCTAGGATTTTCAATACTGATAGAATGCTAGGTGCTTTTATTGGTTTAATGACGGTACATCCAAGTTGGGTACAAATTGTAACTGCCAATAAGCCCTTCCATTTTTTAGGATTGCCAGTTCCTTTAGTTCAATATTCATCTACTTTAATCACCGCGATTCTTTCTGTATGGATTATGTCTTATATTTACAGATTCGTTAGAAAAATCACACCTGGAATGGTTAAAGTCTTTATGGAACCGATGCTTACTATGTTGATCACGGGTCCATTAGTATTCTTGGTCATCGGGCCTATTTCAAATTGGATTTCGCAAGGTATTGGTTTTATTGCTATGTGGCTTTATCACAATGCAGGAGTTATTGCTATTCCACTCTTGGCAGCTTTGTATCCTTGGCTTGTTTCTATTGGTATTCACAAAGCTTTGTCACCAATCAGTATTCAATTAGTCGCTACTCAAGGTTTTGATCCAATTATTCGTGTTGTTGCTTTATGTTCAAACATGTCTCAAGCAGCTGCTTCACTTGCAGTTGGTTTGAAAACTAAGAATAAAAAACTAAAATCCTTGGCTCTTTCATCAAGTGCAACTGCATATCTTGGTGGTATTACTGAACCAGCCTTATTTGGTGTTAACTTGAGATTAAAGAAACCTATGTATGGTGCAATGATCGGTGGTGCAATTGCTGGTGTTGTTGCTAGTTTTATGAAATTAAAGGCATTCATTTATGTAACACCCGCTTTCTTAAGTTTGCCAATGTGGGTATCTAAGAGTGAAAACTTTGTTGTTCAAGCTATTATAGTTATTATTGTCGCAAGTATAGCTACTTTTATTGCAACTTGGATGATTGGATTTGATGATCCTGTAGATAAAAGTCAAATTAAAGAAGCCAAAAAGGAAGAAAAGAAGAAATTTGATAAAGATCATGAAAAACATGAGTTACATGCACCTGCTAAAGGTGATTTAGAAGATGTTTCTAAGGTTGATGATCCAACTTTTGCTAGTGGTGTCATGGGTAAAGGCATTGCAGTAATTCCAAGTGAAGGTAAAATTTTTGCACCAGATGACGGAGTTGTTACAGCAACGTTTGATACTCATCACGCTATTGGTTTGCATCTAAATAATGATGCTGATGTTTTGATCCACGTTGGTATTGATACAGTTGAAATGAAGGGTAAGGGTTTTAACCAATTAGTTAAAAAAGGCGATAAGGTTAAAGCTGGTCAAGAGTTACTTGACTTTAATATTGATGAAATTAAGAAGGCAGGTTATGATCCAACAGTTATTATGATCGTAACTAACCCTAAAGATTTCTTGGAAGTACTTACTGTATTAAAAGATAAAGATGATACTAAAAAAGTTACTAATCAAGATAATGTAATAATTTTAGCTTAGAGGTTGCTTAATATGACTGTATATAATGTTCCACATGATTTTTTATGGGGAGTTGCTACTTCAGCTAATCAGGTAGAAGGAGCATGGAATAAAGATGGCAAAGGAATGTCAATCGCTGATTGTGAGCGCTTTAATCCTTATCAAGATCTAAACGATTATCAAAAAGTGAATGATATGACAACTGCTGAGATAGAAAGTGCAATACAGGATAAAAGCAGTAAATCATGGGGTAAACGCCACGGTGTAGATTTTTATCATTATTATCAATCTGATCTGAAATTATTGGCAAAAACAGGAATTAATTCTATGAGAATATCAATTGCTTGGAGTCGAATTTTTCCAAATGGAGATGACATAAAGCCTAATCCAAAAGGCTTAGAATTTTATGATCATCTTTTTAATAAGATGAACGAGCTAGGTATTCAACCGGTTGTAACTCTTTCACATTATGAAATGCCTTTAAATTTAGTCCTTAATTATAATTCATGGTATGATCCTAAGATAATTGATTATTTTGATCGATTTTCAAAAGTGGTAATAGAACGCTACCATGATAAAGTGAAATATTGGATTCCAATTAATGAAATTGATAGTATCATTAGGCATCCTTATTCTTCAGCCGGATTGATAAAAGATCGTTTTCCAAATAAAGATTTTAAGGAAGTTATATATCAGTCAATGCATCATCAATTTGTTGCTGCTGCAAAAGTAACGAAATATATTCATGAAAATTATCCTGATCTTAAAGTTGGAAGCATGATCACAAGTACTATGGTATACCCATATAATAGTGACCCTCGTAATATGCTTAAAGCAACCCAGGTTATGAGACAAAGCTATAATTTTAGTGATGTACAATTACGTGGAAAATATCCTCAAGTGCTTTTAAAGCAAATGAAGGATATGGGAATCCATGTGAAAATGAGTAATGAGGACTTACAACTAATTAAAGATAATACCGCTGATTTTGTTGCTTTTTCTTATTATTCCTCAGTATGTACAGCATATGATACTGAAGGGTTAAAAATTACCAAAGCCAATAGAACTACTGGTGTTTATAATAAGTATCTTCCAACAAGTGAATGGGGTTGGCAAATTGATCCGATTGGATTACGCATTACTTTGATTAATTTGTATGATCGCTATCAAAAACCTGTTTTTATTGTTGAAAATGGCCTTGGCGCTAAAGATAAATTAACTCCCGATTTTAGAATTCATGATCAATATCGAATAGATTATTTACGTGCTCACATTAATGAAGTACTAAAATCTCTATCTGAAGATGGTATTGAATTAATGGGCTATATGATTTGGGGCGCAACTGATATGGTATCTGCATCAACTACCCAAATGTCTAAGAGATATGGCTTGATCTATGTTGATTTAGATGATGAAGGCAATGGTACTTATAAACGATATTTAAAAGATTCCTACTATTGGTATCAGAAATTGCTTTCATTTAAAGATGAAATTCCAGTCAGTTATCTGACCAAATAACAAAATACTTCTTTCCCCTAAGAAGTGTTTATCAAAATAAAAGGACACATGATTTTAAACTGAACTGAGACCTAAAAATTAGACAGTTTAAAATACAGGATTAATAGAGGCTTGATTCCGATATTCTTTCGGAGTTAAGCCTTTTAATCTGCTCTTTATCCTTTCTTCGTTATAGTATTCGATATATTCTTCGATTGCTTGAGCTAAAGGAAAGAATAGTTCT
>CAMFQH010000133.1:0-4528 GCA_945980025.1 uncultured Lactobacillus sp. | reverse complement strand
TTAATTTTTTGTGCCTTTTGTTTCGGGTGATGTTTCAGATTTTCGAGCCGATTTACCAAGGGTTTTGCATATTTTATGTAGAGTGGATTACGAAGGAGCCAGTTATGAAAACGTGGTGAAATTTTAGTGATACACCATATTGTGAGGAGGAAAAATGGGACTTGCGGAATTACAGGGAGAAGCATCCCAATTATACCACCGACGAATGAAATGCTCCCTAACAAGATCCATCCAAGTTTTAATACTAATTTTATGATCATTCAGAACTCCTCCTTTCTTTCATATTAAAGTTACTACCATTCTATCATGTGCGAACGAAAAAAGGGTGGGGAGCTGCTTAAGTTTTTATTACATTTAAGTTAAGGAGAGAAATAAATTGACATTTTATACAATTAGCTATTTATCAAACCACCAACATATGAATCAACTATTCAATTATATTGCTATTATCATCTTTATCCTTCTAATTGCAGTAATGGCATTTTTATATTTACGGCATCGCCTTATTACCCGTTATCGTGATTTAGGGATAATTTTCTTTTTGCTATTATTACTCTTTATCGGTTTTCAAGTTACTGATATGGAAAAAAGTACGACACAGCAATCCCAAACAACTCAGATGATTCCCTTTATTAAGTCGGTTGCTCGGGATCATAATGTTTCTCCACAAAAAGTAGTTGTTAATTCCACAACTCTAACGGATGGGATTCTTGTCCGGATTGAAGATCGCGATTATCGTGTCAATTTAAGTCAAACGGGGGATAACTATACCCTTACACGAGCACATGTTGTTAATCATCAAGTTAATTTAATGAAGTAGGAGAGAAATATGGATAATTATTCATTGATTATTATAAAATTTGTTCTCGGAATGTTATGTTTGATTCTGCAGATTAATTTACTGGGGAAGGGGAATCTCGCACCAACTTCTGCTATTGATCAAGTCCAAAATTATGTTTTAGGTGGGATCATTGGCGGAATCATTTACAACAATGAGATTTCTGTTCTTGAGTTTATAATGGTACTTTTGATTTGGACATTAATTGTTTTTATTGTAAAGTTTGCAAAGGATCATAATATTTGGGTAAGAAGAATCATTGATGGACGACCACAAATATTAATTCAAAACGGCAAAGTGTTGGTAGAGAATTGTATGCGGGCAGGAATCAGTGCTAATGACCTTATGTTTCGTCTTCGTGGTCACGGAATCTATGAAGTTGCTAAGGTCAAAAGCGGAATTTTAGAACAAAATGGTCAGCTTGTAATCATCGAAAATGATGAAGCAAATGTTCGTTTCCCATTAATTAATGATGGTCAGATCAACATTGATGTAATGGAATTGATTCATCATGATGAACAGTGGGTATTTGAACAAATTCATAAAGCAGGTTATGACAGTGTTGATGACATCTATCTTGGAGAATATATTAATGGCAAATTAACTTTAATACCATATCCAAAAGCTTAAAAGATCATCCTCTTTATAATTTTCAAGCGTATAATAAGAGTAAAATACAAAATGAAATGATAAGAAGATGATTTGATGAAAAAATCGTTAAAAATTGTCGGAATTAGTATTGGTAGTCTAATTCTTCTTGCTTTTGGCATTCAGGGTTTCCTATTACGCGGAACTCCTGGTCAGCACCTTTCACCACAAAATTATCAAAGTAACCTGGAATATTCTTCTGTTCCAACCTTGCTTATTCCTGGTTGGGGTGGAAGTACAATTACTTATAACAAGATGATTAAGTACTATCAGCAAAAAAATATTGCGCAAAAAGTTTTAACGATCTGGGTTGCCCCTAACGGACGTATCTGGACTGAGGGGGACTTTCACGGGCAAAAGAATGCCTTAATTCAAGTTTTATTTACTTGGAACTATAATGGTACCTACCATCCACAGATCAAGCAACTGACGACTGTTTTGACCTATTTGCAGAAACACTACCATATGCAGAAAATTAATGTTGTTGCCCACTCATATGGGGGCACAGAATTCATTCATGCTTATATGGGTTCAAAATATCTTCAAGACCATATGCGGTTGAATAAAGTAGTCTTTTTAGGGGTACCAGTTGAAGAAAGTCTTAGCGATCAGTTAAAATACCGCTATCATTTGGTTAATAAATCGACGGACAAGAATTTTCACCAATTATTTTTGGTGATGAAAAATTGGCAGCTGAATTATCCTGTTGAGATTTATAATTTAATGGGTAGTGAAGAAGGCAGTAAAACAACTGATGGTGCTGTTCCGCATATCCAATCAGAAATGCTAAAATCATTAATTAAAGCTCATCCATCGATTGAGTATCATCAAAAAGTATATCCCCAAACCACTCACTATCAATTACATCATCGAACAAAAATTTTAAACAATATCGCTAACATTTTGTGGGGAAGGAATTAAAATGAATAAAGAACATGGTCAAGTAACAGGAATTATATGGCGCGGACCTGATGACTTAGCCCTATACCAACGATTAAAAGAATATGCAGATAAAAAAGATATCTCAGTTTCAAAGGCAGCCAAGCAGTTAATTATTACCGCTCTCAATAAAAATTAAAAAATCCTAATTGGTTAAGTTTATTATTCCATGATAGAATCTTAAATGTACAAAAATTAAAGGGGAGTTCACTTAATGACAAGTCAAAAAAGTAAGACAGTATATTTCTGTGCAGGGTGGTTTACTGACAAGCAAAATAAAGCTTATGAGGACGCAATGAATGCAATTAAGGCTAACCCTACAGTAGATGTAGAGAATTCTTATGTGCCATTACAACACCAATATAAAGGATTACGGGTTGATGAACATCCAGAGCTTTTGCAAGATCGCGAATGGAGTACAGCAACTTACAATGGTGATCGTGTAGGAGTTTCAACTTCTGATATGCTTTTAGCAGTCTACATTCCTGAAGAAGAAGATGTAGGAATGGGTGTTGAATTAGGAATGGCACGCGCACTAGGTAAATATATTATGGTAGTGATTCCTGATGAGGACTTTGGTAAACCTATTAATTTAATGAGTTGGGGAATTGCAGATAATTTCATTAAAATGTCAGAACTTCCTAATTACGATTTTAATAAACCATCTTACAATTTCTACGATGGTGGAGTATATTAAAAAAGATGTGCGAGTTTCAAATCGCACATCTTTTTTACAAAATGTTAGTTTACATAATATTTATAACGGTTAATAAATTGATGTTCAATCTCTGACAATAGCCCAGCATGATTGTTATCGTATCTTGTAACTTTATCAGCAACTTTTAGCAGGTCAGCTGTAGCGTTTTTCATTGCATATCCATAACCAACTTCTGATAACATCTCAATATCGTTTGAAGTATCTCCAAAAGCAACTACTTGGTCTAGAGTTCCGTTCAAGTAATTTTCAACTAGTCTTTTTAATCCCAAGGCTTTATTTACGCCTGCCGGTAGGATATCAATGCCATAAGCTCCACTATAAGTTGCTTGAATTAAGTTTGGAAACTGCTCATTTAATTGATTTACATATCCTTGGATAATAGCTTGAGATAATTTGCGCTTGGCCCAACCAACGTTTAAGTTATAAATTGGCTCAGTAATTTTTTGCAGGTCAGAAAAATATGTGTGGTGAGGATAAAAAAGGACTGGAACATCTCGATACTGCTCGGCAAGGATTGTTTGCGTTTCGCCAGATAAAGATAGGATGTCAGGGCTAGGGAACGTATGCTTAATAAAAGCATAAAGCTGTTGCAGTGTCGCAATTGAATGAGTCTTGCCGTATACAGATTTACCGTTTACTATCAGTCGTCCGCCATTTTCTGCTACAAATTCTTTTACAAGTGGACACGGCTGAAAGATCGTTGACAATGCATCGTAACTATTCCCACTTGCAATAATAAAGTGGTAGTTTTGTCTTTGTAATAGTTCAATATCTTGATTTAAACGGTTAACGTCGAATTTATCATTATCGTCTAGTAAGGTACCATCAACATCGATCGCAATAAAACGGTATTTTCCCATTTAATTTCCTCTCTGAAACACTATTTTGCAGAAGAATCTTGTGCTTTTTCTGCAACAGTTTGATTTTTAAGTTGTTGCTTTAGCTGTGCATTTTCTTTTTGTAGTTGATCAATCTTTTTTTGATACTTTTTAAATTCGTCCTTACTAACACGCGATGATTGTAATTCTTTTAATTGCTTGTTAGTTTTGAGGTGATTAGAAAATGATAGTAAGTAAATAATAATAGCCCCAATAAGTAAACAGATAAAAATTAGCAGCACCAGGGGCATCTTTACTTGAGCCCCAAAAAGGTTGACTACTACGGTTGCTGTATTTAATAGTGCAAAGATAGCGATTATAATTAAAATAACGATTGAAGCAATGGTTGTAGATTGCTTTTTCATGGAAAATTCCCCCTAATGTTTTTTGTAACATATCTATTATATTAACTTAAGAAGTGCTGGTAAAGGAGAAGGGGGAATAAATAAGCGTCATCGGTATTTGTACTTTTTAAATAAAATTGACAAATTAGCTTTATTTTTTTAA
>CAMFQH010000132.1:0-4541 GCA_945980025.1 uncultured Lactobacillus sp. | reverse complement strand
ACTGTCAATATTCCGACAGACAAGGCCGGAACTTATAACTTTGCTTGCGGAATGGATATGTTCCACGGAAAAGTCATCGTTAAATAAAGAAAGGATCTATTAAAATGAGTATTTTTTCAAAAAATCAAACCAAAAAAGTTGTTGTCAACGCAGAAAATCATGGCTATAAACCAGATACCATTACTTTTAAACAAGGTAAACCAGCCCAACTAAAATTTATTCCTTCTGACAATATGGGCTGTATGAACGAAGTAGTTTTTAAAGACTTGAATATAGATGACAAACTTGATGGCAAAAAAGAAGTTATTGTCAATATTCCTACCGACAAGCCTGCTACTTATAATTGGAGTTGCGGAATGGACATGTTTCATGGGAAGGTTGTTGTTAAATAATGAAGTTATCAAACATTAAGCGATTTTGGATATCGTTTATCCTCTCTATCCCCATGCTTATTCAAATGTTTGCAATGCCATTTCATTGGATGATGCCAGGATATAACTGGATTGCTCTTATCACAACCACAATCATTATGGCAATCTCTGCACTTCCTTACTGGAAAAGTGCTATTGCCGCTTTCAAAAAGCATAGTGCTAATATGAATACCTTAGTAGCTACTGGTACAGCTGTTGCATATTTCTATAGTATCTTTGCCATGATTACCAACCGTCCAGTTTACTTTGAAAGTGCAGCATTTGTTACGGTCTTCGTCTTATTAGGCGACGCTATGGAAGAAAAGATGCATGATAACGCATCAAATGCCTTAGGTAAATTAATGGGTTTACAAGCAAAAGATGCGGAAGTTCAAAGAGATGGTAAATTTGTAAAAATTCCACTTGATCAAGTTCAAGTTGGCGACATTATTCGCGTTAAGCCAGGTGAAAAAATTCCAGTTGATGGTGAGATTCTAGAAGGTGTTACTACATTGGATGAATCAATGGTTACTGGGGAAAGTATGCCAGTAGTTAAAAAAGTTGGTGACACTGTTGTAGGGTCAACTATTAATAGTAACGGTACAATCACCTTCAAGGCTACTAAAGTTGGTTCTGACACTATGCTTGCTCAAATTGTTGATTTAGTTAAAAAAGCTCAAACTAGTCATGCCCCAATTCAAAACTTAACAGATAAAATTTCTAATATTTTTGTCCCTGCTGTCATGATTATTGCCATTTTAACTTTTATCATTTGGTATTCATTCCTTGGAGCAACCCCTGTTGAAGCAATGCTTTTTGCAGTTAGTGTGATCGTTATTGCCTGCCCATGTGCTTTAGGACTTGCTACTCCAACCGCTTTGATGGTTGGTACTGCTCGTAGCGCTAAAATGGGAGTTTTGATCAAGAACGGTGAAGTTCTTCAAGAAGTTAGTGACTTGAATACTGTTGTCTTTGATAAAACAGGTACTATCACTGTTGGTAAACCGGAAGTTACTGATATTGTCGGTGACGAAAAACAAGTTTTAAGTGTTGCAGCAAGTCTTGAGGAATCATCTGAACACCCTCTTGCTACAGCAATAGTTAAAAAAGCAGATTCTGAAAAATTGCAAATCGAAAAAGTTAGAGACTTTGAAGCAATCGAAGGTAAAGGCGTTAAAGCTAATTACCATGATCAAACAGCTTTTGTTGGAAGTAATCGTTTATTAGCTGATGTCAATATTTCCCAGGAAATGAATCAGCAAGCTACAAAATTACAGGAAGAAGCTAAAACAGTTGTTTATGTCGGCTTAAATGGTGAAATTATTGGCTTAATTGCTATTCAAGATGTTCCTAAGCCAAGCTCTAAAGAAGCTATCAGCGAACTTAAGAAACGTGGATTAAAGACAGTAATGCTTACAGGTGATAATGAAAAAGTTGCTCAAGCAATTGCTAATGAAGTTGGGATTGATCAAGTTATTGCTGGTGTTTTACCAAACGAAAAAGCCGAGCATATTCAAGAACTTCAACAAAATGGCGATAAGGTAGCCTTTGTTGGGGATGGTATCAATGACGCTCCTGCTCTTTCAACGGCTGATGTTGGAATTGCCATGGGCTCTGGTACCGATATTGCAATTGATTCTGGTGGTATTGTTTTAGTTCAAAATGACTTACGCGGTGTTGTTCGTGCTCTTGATATTTCTAAAAAGACCTTCAATCGCATCAAGTTAAACCTCTTCTGGGCGCTTATCTATAACACAATTGGCATTCCAATTGCAGCTGGATTATTCGTTGGTTTAGGCTTTACTCTGAGTCCTGAACTCGCAGGTTTAGCTATGGCATTTTCATCCGTTTCTGTTGTTGGTAGTTCATTACTTTTGAATAAAACAAAAATTGCCGGAACTAATTAGAAACAAAAAAAGACTGAGTTAAGATTCAATCAATCTTAATTCAGTCTTTTTTATTAGTTTAATCTTCTTCAACCATCATTTCTTCTTCACGTTTTTGTTCAATCTTACGGAGCCATGGTAAGACAAAACCTAAACCAAAGAGTACTACAACGGTGATAATATTCATCCATAATTGATGGGTAAATGCTTTTGTACCAACTGCAACGTTTTGTGGAATAAATCCTAAAGTTGCACAAACAAAAGTAAAGAGTAGGCACCAAAAACCAACAGTTAATGCACCAGTCTTATTTTTAATGAAGACATAGCTAGAGTGGTATTTATCTTGATGCATTCTCATTGCTACAAAGGCAAAGAATACCCAACAAGTCTTATATGGTGAAATAATACCATTAACGTTCAAAAGCCAGTTATAAATAGTATTGATGTTTGGTAAAGTACCAGTCAAAAGAAGTAAGAATAAGCTGAGTCCTACAGTGAAAGTATAACTGTGGATTGGACGACCATTCTTGTTCTTCTTGGTCAACCATTTTGGCATGAATTTTTCGCCAACATCTCCGGCAAATACACGACTTGAAGCATCGAGTAATACAGCAAGTTGCGCCATCATAAAGATAGCTTGAACAACTGCGAAAATGTACATCAAGACTTTACCCATTCCTAAACTTTCACCCAAAAGTTGGAAAGCGTAGTAAGGACCATTCATCTTAAAGTCGTGTGGAATCTTGTGAGCGTTAAAGAACATAGCAAGTGCTAAGGTTCCAAAAATAGTCAAGAATCCTGTCATAATTGCAAGCATCCACATTGCTTTAGGAAAATCGCGCTTAGGATTCTTCATTTGTTGCACGTATGGTGCAGCTAATTCTGCACCTGACATAGCAAAGATCAAAAGACCGGTGGTTGAGAAGTAATTCAAGCTAAATGATGGCTTAAATGCGCCCCAGTTAAATGGCTGAGTTGCAATGTGGTGTCCATGCATTACTGACCAGGCAGCAAGCAAAACAAAAAGCATGGACATAATGAACATAGCTCCCCCACCAATTAAGGAAAGGATTTCTAGTGAGTTACGCAACTTATTTTCAAGTAAGATAAAGATCAAAATGATCACAAAAGTTAAAATTCCGAACCAGAAAGTTGACATCTTCTTGTCTAAACTATTGTTACCAAAGATTATCCAACTGAAAGACACGATAACTGAGTTTGACACGTCAACGATATATGGCACACTCTGAACCCAATACATCCATGAAGTCCAATATCCTAAAGTATCATTTGTACTTCTTCTTACCCAGGAAGCAAGTCCTCCATCTTGATTATCAAAAGTCAAACTCATTTGACTACTGATTAATGCGTAAGGAATAACATAAGTAAATAAAAGAAAGATCCATGAAATTACAACTGAAAGACCTTGGTTTTGAAATGGATAGAAGATATTTTCAAAACTAATAATCGTTACAAAGTCAATCAGCGCAATAACTGGCCAACTCATATAATGTTTTTTATTCGGTTCTAAATCATTAAAGACATCTGGTTTATCCAATTTTTAAATTCCCCCAAAATCAAAATATTTATCTAAATCCTATTTTCTAAGTTTGGAGGTTTCAAAACTATCATTAAAGTATTCAAATTCACTTGTAGAAATCCTTTATAAATCGCTATAATTTATGCCGTAGTATTCTTGCAAATAAAATTTTGTACAAAAACGTCCGCACAAAATTATAAAGATTTCTAAAATTTTTGCAAGTCTATTTTAGAAAATATAGTAGGAAAACAAGGTGATTAAATGAATTTTCTAAAAATTGCGTTAAGCAATCAACTAAAAAATAATGATTTTAATTCATGGCAAACTACTAATTTGAACGATGAAACTCAAGCTAGTGAAATTGCCGCTATTGTTGTAGCAGAGACTGATAAAAGTAGTCTTAAAACTGCTCAAGATTTACAAAAAAAATCAGGGCTTGGAATTCCTATTATTAAAGTTTCACATGAAACAATTTCTAATAATGAAAAAAATCAAATAATCGATACCGCAAATCAATACACAGCAGAAATGGTTCCTGGCTTTTTAACTGATTTGGTCAATTTTGCAGAAGACCATCCAGTTAGTTTTACTACACCAGGCCATCATAATGGCTTATATTATGAAAAACATCCAGCTGGTGTAGTATTTAATCGTTTCTTTGGTAAAAACCTCATGTTTGCGGATACCAGTGATACAGTACCAGAA
>CAMFQH010000131.1:0-4551 GCA_945980025.1 uncultured Lactobacillus sp. | reverse complement strand
GTAAAACTACGTAATATTACTTAGTGATTACATAGGAGATTACGTACATGAAATATGAAGGAAAGACTGTTTATTCTAGTGGTGAGATCGCTGATCTGCTGGGGTTTGATGACTACCACCGGGTAAGTAATTACTTGAAGAAGATTGGTGCGAAGAACGTAACCAAGAAAGGTAATACCCGTTACTATAGTGAGAAGACAAAAGAAACGGTGATTACATACTTCAAAGCCTTGGAGCACAAGGGATCTGGAGAATCTAAAAAAGATCAGTTAATAGAAGAATTACGTACCCAATTACGTACTGCTCAGAAGGAATCAGTGGACAAATTAGCTGAACAAAAGAAGGAATATGATTCCAAGTTAGCCGATCAGAAAAATTCATATGAACGAATAATATCAGCTAAAGACGATGATATTTCTAACTTGAAAGATACTGTTACTAATTTGAGAAAACAGCAGGATATAGCTAACGATCAGATCAAGGAATTGACCACGGTCACTAAACAGGCACAGAGCTTGAACTTGGCAGATAAATCGCCAGAGCAGATTAAGATGCTTAAAGGTGATGCTGAGATGAAACCTGAGCAGTCGAGTTCGGAAAGCTCATCAAACGAGATGCCTAGAACTCACTGGTGGCAACGGTTTGGCAAGCATTAATTGCTGTTAAGGAGATCCTATGAAATATAAATTTGATACGACTCCTGAAAAGAGCAAGCAGATGGCCAAGGTGCATTCCAAAAATGGAAAAGATGAAGTAATCCTTCGCAAATTACTTTGGCACTATGGTGTGAGATACAGAACCAATTACAAAGAATTGCCAGGTAAACCTGATATTGCGATCACTAAATATAAAGTTGCAGTATTCGTTGATGGTGAATTTTGGCATGGGTATAAATGGGAGAAGCATAAACCCAGAATAAAAAGAAACCGTGACTATTGGATTTATAAGATTGAATACAATATGAAACATGATCATGAAGTTAATAAACAGCTCGAAAAAGCTGGCTGGCTAGTGCTTCGCTTCTGGTCTAAGCAGGTATTGAAGAACCCGGAATACTACGCACAATTGGTGCTCTGGCATATTAATGGAAGAAAACAAGATGATAAAGATAGCCGTTAAAGGCTTCTTTTTTTATGCATTATGCTGCAATAACGAAATTAATGTGCTAATATATTTCACATACGCAGCACGGTGTGCTACAATAAAAACAATTTTGAAAGGGAGGTATGCTCTTGAATGAATCATTTGGAAGCTATTTAAAACAGCTTCGAAAGAATAAGGGATTAAGCCTGCATGACGTATATGAGGAGACTGGAATTACCGATTCCAGATTATCTAAATTGGAAAGAAACCAGGTAACAGATCCTACTGTTAGTGCTATTTGCAAGCTTTCAATGCTCTACAATGTTAATGTCGTAGAGTTGCTCGACCGAGCAGGAATGAATATTTATGATACTCTTCCATTGAAGAATACTTCTCTTTTAAAAGAGGACGAATTAGAGGCAATTCAAAATATAATAAATGTAATGACGAAGGGACGACGGAATATACAATGAAATATAGATTAGGAGAATTATTCTGCGGACCAGGCGGCTTAGCTTATGGTGCCATGACTGCTGATATTGGAAATGGCGATAAGATAGTTCATGCCTGGGCTAATGATTTTGATCAAGATACAGTTGATACATATATTCATAATATCTGCCCAGATGCACCGGAAACTGTATATTGCGCCGATGTTAGAAAGTTTGATTTAACTCAATTAGGGCCTATTGATGCATTAGCATTCGGATTCCCATGTAATGACTTCTCAGTTGTGGGTGAACAAAAAGGCTTTGATGGCGAATACGGCCCTTTGTATACCTACGGTGTTAAGGCTTTGAAGATTTACAAGCCTAAGTGGTTCTTAGCAGAAAATGTTGGCGGAATTAAATCAGCTAACGAAGGTAAGGCTTTTAAGAAGATTCTTCATGATATGAAAGCCGCAGGCTACACTATTGTTCCAAACTTATACAAGTTCGAAGAATACGGTGTTCCTCAGGCTCGTCACCGTGTGATTATCGTAGGAATCAGAAATGATTTAGCTGATAAATATCAATACAAGGTGCCATCTACAGAACCTTACAAGGACGTGGACAATACTTCTAGAAATGCAATTGAAAATCCACCTATTCCTGCAAATGCGCCAAATAATGAAATGCCAAGACAAACTAAGAGAGTAAAGGAGCGTTTGAGCTACATTAAACCGGGTCAAAATGCTTTTACTGCTGATATTCCAGAAGAACTTCAGCTTCATGTCAAAGGCGCTAAGATCAGCCAGATCTACCGCAGACTTGATCCAAATAAGCCAGCATACACTGTTACTGGTTCAGGTGGTGGCGGCACCCACATGTACCACTGGTCAGAGCCTCGTGCTTTAACTAATCGTGAACGTGCACGTTTGCAAACATTCCCAGATGACTATGTATTCATGGGTTCAAAGGAAAGTGTTCGTAAGCAAATTGGAATGGCCGTTCCTAGCCGTGGTGCCAGAATCATCTTTGAAGCTATTTTAAAGACCTTTGCTGGCATTGATTATCCATCACAGGAAGCACATCTTTAATCCAAAAAAGGAATCAGATTGTTCTAAGACAATTTGATTCCTTTTATTTTTATAAATCGATATTTAATTCGTCAGCTACTTCAACGAAACTGTTGTATGACTTGTCTGTAAAGAGCTTCAAGAACATTGAAACTCGATTATCTGGAGAAATATCGTTTTTCAAACAATAATCTACGAAGTAGTAAAGTGCAGAAGCAGTGATCATCATACCGTGTACGTCTAAGTCGCTATTCTTTTTAGCTAATTCATTAATCTTGATCAGATTAGTATCATTGCTGCTATGCCTGGCAGTGACGTAGCAGTAATAGCTAGGATTCAAGCCCTTGTAGCCTTTATAACCAGCTAGATAACTGTTAGCCATCACGTTTCTTAAACTGGCTGATAAATTAAAGTTCTTGCTGTAATTCTTGGCATCAACCAGGATTAAGTATTTACCCAATGCAGTGGCCATTACATCGATATTTTCGTTGGCATTATTGAATGAAGAGGTTGGTGAAGGGTGTAATTCCACATCAAGGCCCATATTCTTAAGCACACGAGCGGTTTCTCTTTCAAATTCAAGATTATCTTCTTCATGAGTATAAAGCTCTAGAAACGCGTCAGATGTGACCTCAAACTTCTTAGCTTTGATATCTTCTGCGACCTTTTTGGCATTAGCTGAACTAAAGCCGCTGCTTAAAATGCTTATAAGCTCATCAACAGAAAGATTTTCAGGATTCGGATATTTGCTTAGTAACTGTTTAGCCTTAATATCGCGTTTTCTAGAATTTGATGCTTGATGAGCATTTACACCATAAGAAGCCTTATATGTATCAACATCTAGGCCAGCCCTAAGAGTATAGAATGCAGGATCGATGAAGACAGTTTTATCAAATGGATATCTTTGACTGAAAGCTAAGAACTCTTTCCATAGTTTAGGATTGTCTATTCCTTTCAAGCCGCTAGTATTATGATCCGGCTCTACATATTCTGTAAACCGGCATAATATTGTAAATGTAGTCGCAACACTATCATACTTACTGAAGTCTTTCTTGCTATCTACACGGCTTATATCACCGTTGGCGTTAAGGATTTTATTAGCTATTTCTGCTTTAGTTTCATCATCAGCTTGACGATATTTATTGATTTCATCAACTTTTTCGTCTAATTCATCATCTTTTTGCGCTGTCATCGCAAATAAGATGATTTCTTCTTTGCTAATACGTTTTTGAATACGATCATCATTAGCAAGACGGATCAAGAAATTAACCGGTTGAATGCTGTATCCGTCAGCATATTTGGTCTTGAAATCCTTACTAAGAAAGTAACCATTAGGAATTTGAAGTGTTAGAACCTGTTTTTTTACGTTTTCTGGCACCTTTTTACCATCTAATATAGCTTGTGCTACCTTAGTAGGCTTTAAGCAACCATCTGCATCTTCATATATGTAGCTGTAAGTCTTAAGCATTGCAGCCCAGGTACGGCCGCCAGAGCCGGATTTGCTGATATTATTCTGCTTCATACCAGCATCTGCTAATATTTTTTCGTATTTCTTATGAAGCTCCCGATTGCCTCTCCATACAAGTGTAAAGTTATCCGTTGCTTTCTTCAGAGCTTGCAAGGCATCTGGATGATATTGAGGATCACGTAATGGTCTGGTTACAAACCAGAAATATCTTTCTGTCGTAGTACTTTCCTCCTGTAGTTTTTGAAGTCATTATAACAGATATGCATTTACCGAGTGTAATCGGGTACTATTAGAGACAAGCTAAAATAAAATTGGTATAATTGTGAATGTTTTTAAAAAACAGAAAAGAGAATCCCGTAATACCGGGGTTCTCTTTTTGTATACGGCCGAAATTTCACAAGCGTCATTTTTTGCCCATTTTTGCCCTTGGGAGAGTAAGCCTAAAGGCACTTTACATAATGGTACTTATCCGCAGTCGGATTGGTATAGCTGAAAAGAACAA
>CAMFQH010000130.1:0-4557 GCA_945980025.1 uncultured Lactobacillus sp. | reverse complement strand
TGATGATGTCTACTTATACAACGCCGTTTATTGACTTTGATCCTAGTTATCAGGGCGCAAAGATCGTTTTTAACGGTCGAGAGTACACAATTACCACGATTAATCGTGATATAGAGCCGTTTAGCCGCAAGGTTTATCAATACAAGCTAGGAGTGATTTAAATGGGATTTAGCGTTAAGGTCGATCTTTCTAACTTTGATAAACGTTTTAGTCGTGCAAATCTGATTAGAGCTAGAAAAGCTTCTGCAGATGAAGCAAGAAAGATCATGAATAGCAAATATGTGCCTAGTTCTACTAAAGGCGAGGATAAAAAGACTGGCGGATCATTAAGAAGCATGAGTTATGTTTCAGACGATGGTTCGGAAATCGTTTATACCGCCAAGTATGCGAGAGCGCAATTTTACGGCTTTATCACTAATAAATATGGTGGGCCTTATCGTATTCACAATTACACCACTCCCGGTACTTCAAGACGTTGGGACTTGAGACTAAAAGGCAATAAGGAAGATATGAGTAAAGTTATGGATACATTTGCAAAAGGTTTGAAATGGAAACCACAGGATTAAAAAATAAAGAATTTAATTTGCAAACTGCTCTAGTAAATCTAATTAACAAAAAAGAAGGCTCCTTTGAATACATCAAGAAGCCTATTTTTATACAGTTTTTAGACAAAGATGATCAATTAGGCTTAGTTGCCTCACCTGGGGCACATATAGTCGATATGGATTTTTCAGGTCGAGCAAAGTGGGTATACAACTACGTTGCTACGATCAAAACAAAAAATAGAGCAAGTGCATACAACCAATTAAATGAATTAAGTGAATTTTTGCAACGCTTGAACAAAACGAAAGAGCTAGTCAGTCGGTCTAAAGATCATCCATCCACATCTTTTATATTTGATTCAATTAGCGTTTCAAGCGATGTTCACGAAATTCAAGAGGACTTACAAGGCACAGTCACATATCAACTTGATGTGGCTGTTTTTGTTTACAGAAATGGAGAATTTTGATGGTAGCAGAAACACAACAAATTCCAGGCACCGAATTAGACACTAAGGGTGCCCCATTAAACGTCGTTAATAAGCTTTTTATTGATATTTACGGTTACACAACCTTAAACGACCTTGAAACCGGTAATTGGGGACGTTTGGCAACAAAGATTCAAACTATTACCCCTTCAGCTAATGAAACTACTAACAATAACAGTTACTACGATGGCGAAGGCTTCGGTAGCACTGAAGTTACTGGCAAACGTTATCAATTGGCTTGTTCGGGTCAACGTTATGTAGGTAATCCTGCACAAGATTACATTGCTTCCAAGCAATTTGCTATTGGTCAAGCACTGCACTGCCGTGTTATTTGGGTACAAAACGGTCAAGCAATCGTGTCAGAAGCTACCTTAACCAACATTGTTGCCACTGGTGGTGAAGCTTCTGCAAACCAAACATTTAGCTGCACTATCGAATTTAACGGCAAGCCTCGTACTATTAACGGTCAATTGACTTTAACTGAAAATGCTGATCAATTATGGACTTACAAGGCAACTATTGATACTAGTGCTAAGCCTTCAACCTCAACTGAACCTGCTACACCACAACCTGCACAACCTCAACAAATTATTCCAGTTAAGATTGTTGCAGCTAATGATGCAGATGATACCGATACAAAGACTAATCAAGATTCAGGTAAAACACCTACGACTTCAGCCGGCGGTTCAGGCACAGAAGTGACACCTAAAAATTAATTAGTAATTGACAAGACAGAGACGAGAGAGTATGAGACGTAATTAGGAGGTAAATATGACAGTTTATTCATTTGATAAGGAATTTGCGGTCGAAACTAAGAAATCAGTAAACATTGGCGGTCAAGTTCAAACTATTAATTTTACTGATAACTATATTAAGAAGCTCAATAAGGCTGAAATTTCTGTTAGCGGTATTTTGAATGACTTGCCTGATGATGACGGTAATATGTCAGCAAAGGAACAAGCAAAGTTGGCAGACAATGTTATGGATAAATTAACCAAGACTGCTATTGATTGGCTTAACAAGCTTTTAGACGGACGTGGTCAAGAGTTATACAACTTCTACGGTCACAATACCTATGCACTGCTTAATATCATTACATTTTTAACTGGTTTATCTAACGATGTAATCAAAGATAGAAAAGCAGCTAATAAAAGCAAATAAGCAAGGCTTTTTACTTGATTTAACTTCATCGTTTATAGATGCGGTTTCTTTCAAAGGTAAACAATACAAAGTCAATTTAGCATTTGATCATGTTTTAAAATTCTTTGATTTAGTTTCTGATGATTCCATTGATAATGACTATTTAAGCCGGAAAATGATCGAATTATTTTTCGGTAGTCAGAAAATACCTCAAGATCCAGAATTTCTTCAAGGATTTACAAAAATGCTTAATAAATTAATTAACGCTGAACCGTACTTATCCGGTGGCGGTGGTAATACTGCTGGTGGTTCTATGATTCAGTCTTTTTCATGGTCAAAAGATGCCGGAATGATTGAAGCTGCTTTTTTGCAGAATTATCAAATTGACTTAATGAACGAACGAGGAAAAATGCACTGGACTAAGTTCAAAGCCTTGTTCGACGGTTTAAGCGATAATACTCGACTTATTAAAATCATTCAGTTACGTCAAACCACACCCAACGATGTTACTAAGGAAGAGTGGCCACGTATTGCACAGGCTCAAGTCACATTTTCACTTGATGATCCTATGAAAGACGCACCACAGGCTTCTAAACAGTCAGCAAGCTTTAATACTTCGGCTATGTTCCAGGCGTTACTTGATAAAGCTCACAGGAAAGGAGAATAGATTTTATGAATAACGCAGACGGTAGAGTTGTTATTAACTTTGAATTTCCAATTAGTGAAGTTGAAAGTTCAAAACGTAAAATTGATAAAATCCTTCAGAGCTTAGGTGAAAACGCCGGTGAAGATTACAAAAAGTCGTTTACTAAAAATGCTGATGCCGTAAAGCAACATGCTGAAAAGACTTCCAAAGAGATTAGCGACAAGCTAGGCAAGGATATTAAATCTAAGGTTGATTTAAACACCAGTGATGCACAAGAACGAGCTAAAAAGGTAAGTGAGTTATACAAGCAATTAAAAGACTTGCTTAAAAATCCTACTTCCTTCAAAGTTTCTGTTTCTGATGCTGATGATTCTATCAACAAAGTTAAGAAGGATATTCAAGAAGTTCCTTCTGACAAAAAGGTTAAATATACTGCTGACAGTTTTGACGCTACTAGAAAAGCCGATGAAATCAAGCGTAAGACTGACGAAGTTCCTACCAAACACAACACTACTTTTAATGCTACTGATCACACAGGTGGCGTATTTTCAGCAATTAAGTCACATTTTGACAAGGTAAATAATCAAGGTGAAAAGACACACTCTATTTTTAAGAGTGTATTCAGTGCAAATATTATTTCTAATGCTGCTACAAATGCGTTTGGTGCCGTTCGTGGTGCTTTAGGTGGAATGATTGGTGAAGCTAAGCAATACGCACTAGAACAACAAACCATGAATGCTACCTGGCTAACACTTACTAATAGTGCAAGCAAAGGCAACGCTATGGTAAGCCAAATTAATAACATGGCTGCAGCGGCTCAAAACTCAACTCACATGGTTGACCAGCTTTCCCAAAAATTCTATGCAATTAACAATAGTGCTAAGCAAACCGGTCAATTAACTAAGGCTGTCTTAACTTTGCAAGATGCGTTTGGTCAATCTGATGCGGCAGTTGAGAATTTTGGAACACAGTTTGCACAAATGATGGCTAACGGTAAAGTGTCAGCACAAGATATGATGTCTATTGTTAACACGTTCCCTAAACTAAAGCCTATGTTACTGGATTATGAACGACAGATTCACCACGACAAGAATATGACTATGTCTGAAATGTCTGATCTTATGAGCAAAGGTAAGATCAAGTCTCAAGATATGATCAACGTTGTTCTTAGAGCTGGTAAGAAGTTCAAAAATGCTACCGGTAACTTTACAGCAACCATTCCAGGTATGAAGCGTACGGTTGATGCCGAAATGCCTAGACTGTTACAAGCTTTTGAAGGCCCACTAACTAAAATGCAAAGCCCTATTTATGGTGCAGTAGCAAAGTGGGTATCAAGTAAAAAGACAGCTAGCGAGTTTGGCAAGCTGGGCAAAACCGTCTCAATCGGTATGAATAACGTGATGAAAGCCTTTGGTGGCACTAAATCAGTTAATGTTACCAAAGCGCTTGATAATGCTATTAACGGTATTAACAAAGGCTTGCGAGGAGTATTCGGCTGGGTTAGCACTCATGCTAAAGACTTAAAGACTATTGCTTCAAGCGTTGCGTCTATTGGCGGTCAAATTGCTAAGGCTGTTTGGCACGATTTTGCTTCAATTGTCACTACAATCGGTAACATGTTTGGCCTAACCGCTAAAAACGGTAAAAGTTCAAGTAGTGCTATTCATGTCATTGCTGAAGCTCTTAATGGACTAGCCAAAAACAAAGCAGCTATTAAGGCTATTTCAGATGCAATTGTAGCTAT
>CAMFQH010000129.1:0-4618 GCA_945980025.1 uncultured Lactobacillus sp. | reverse complement strand
AGTACGAAAAGCTTTAAAGCCCATTTCAGCCATTAACTTAATATCACCCTTGTAGTGATGGTAAAAATCAATGGCCTCATGATTAGGATAGTTTTTACCAGGAATAACGCCATCAGTAATTTCACGCGGCTTAGTGGCTGATCCTACTGTCATAACATCCGCTACAGACATTCCCTTTCCATCTTCATCCCATGCACCTTCAAGTTGGTGAGCAGCAACAGCGCCGCCCCATAAAAAGCCCTTAGGCATAGTGTATCCAGTCATATTCAATACGTCCTTTCTAAAGTAAGCGTTTTCGAAACTCATTCTACAAATTAAAAACTTAATTGTAAAGCTTAAAAGTATAGAATTTTATTTTTATAATAAAACAGTGATAATCATTGCAAACGGTTTCATTATGGAGTATTATACAGGTGTTGTCTGAATTGTTCAGGAACAATATTAGGAGGACAGATACAATAATGACTAAAAGAGATCAGAGTTTAGAACAAAAGAAACATGATATGAGTGTGAGATCTATAAATTTTAGCCGCTATTTAATGATTCGGTATTTTTCTGCGGCGTTCTTATTCACTAATCTCTTTTGGTTAGTTTTTGCAATTTGTTACCAAAATATTGTTGCTTCGATAATTTCGGGATTATTATTTGTTTTATTATTAATAGCTTCAGTAGAGCAGATAAGTAAGTGGAACGTCAGAAATACTGACTTGAAATTTACAAAACTGTATTATCAACTCCAGCTAGGTGCAAATGTAATCTTTGCTATCAGTTGCTATTTACCGTTTGGAAAGACTCTATTTCCTTTTATGGCTACAAACGATGTCGCAAATGTGATCTTTACAATATTAGTTGTTGGAATATTAGGATCTATTTTGATCTTAAGAAGAATTAGCAACATTCAAAATGGTCGCGACAAATATGCAGGAGCAATTAAGACATTTGAAAGTAATAGACAGTAGGACAAATTGAGGGGGATGTACTATGTCTGACACTGCGCAACCATCATTTAAAGATAAAATGATGAAGGCTTTAGGTAAGTTCTCAGGTTCACGTTTTGTACGTGCAATTATGGGTGCTGGTTATTCTATTATTGCCTTTTCTATCATTGGATCTATGTTTTTGGTCTTAACAGTATTACCACAAGTTATTACTGCTAAGGGATTTGTAGATTTCTATAACAACACTATTGGTCGTTTTAGCAATATGTATACTGTTATATATAATGCGACCATGGGAATCATTGCGATTTTCTTTGCTGGATCATTTGCTTATAATTATGCTGATATTTATCGTAAAGAAGAGAACCTATTGCTAGATCCACTAAATGCTGTTTTCTTAACTTTGATGGGTCTGTTTATCACTGTTCCACAATTAGTTTGGAAAAGTGGTAGTACGATTTTTATAAATATTCTAAAGAATAATAACGTAGTTGCTGGTGGTTATGGGGTATCAGGATCCGGACTAACTAGAATTGGGGCAACAGGTATCTTTACTGGTTTAGTTGTTGCTTGGTTAACAGTTCAAATTTATCGCTTCTGTATTAAACATAATTGGCGGATTAAGATGCCAGCCTCTGTTCCATCTGGGGTTGCTAACTCATTCTCAGCTCTAATTCCAGGTTTTGTTGTTGCATTTACAATTGGAATTATTGATATTATCCTCATTGTATTAGGTACTGATATTTTCCAACTATTATACATTCCGTTTTCATTTATTTCTGCAATTGCTGATACTTGGTGGGGATTTTTGATTATTATCTTCTTTATTCACTTCTTATGGTGGTTTGGTATCCATGGAGCTACTATTACATCAAGCTTTTATCAGGCAATTGTTTTAGCAAATATGGCAGATAACGTAAAAGGTGGATTTCATGTATTTGCTGGGGATCCAATTAATGCATTTGTTACGATTGGTGGGTCTGGAGCAACTTTAGGTATGGCTATCTTTATCGCATTTCTTGCTAGATCAAAGCAATTGAAGGAACTGGGGAAACTTGAATTGATCCCAGCAATATTTAATATTAACGAACCTTTAATTTTCGGTTTACCAATTGTTTATAATGTCGGACTATTTGTACCGTTTATTTGTGCTCCACTTGCTTCAGGAGCAGTAGCTTATGTTGCCATTGCTACACATATGGTACCAAAAATTATTGTTCAACAACCATGGCCAACTCCAGTTGGATTAAGTGGTATGATTGCTACAGCTAGTTGGCAAGGATTTGTTCTTTCAGTTGTCTGTGCAATCGTTGCATTTTTGATATGGTTCCCATTCATTAAGCACTACGATAGTCAATTGCTTAAGAAGGAACAAGCAGATGCTACTAAAGCATAATTAAAAAGTATAGACTTTTAAAATCTTCGTAGTTTAAAATATAACTATGAAGATTTTTATTTTAAGGACATAGTAATGAAAAAATATGAATTAGTTGCGGATAAAATAAAAGCTTATATCACCAAAAACAAACTTCATCATGGAGATAAATTACCAACAATTACCGAATTAATGAAAGAATATCAAGTTGGTAAATCTACTATCTTACAGGCGATTACTTTGTTAACTCAACGAGGAATAGTTTATAAAGTTCAAGGTTCTGGCGTTTTTGTCAGACCTACAGGGCGAGATGGTTATATGTCACTTACTGATAACGCCGGGTTTGCTCATGTTTTAAAAGATCCCACTACTGAAGTAATTGAGTTTGCTGAGAAAAGGCCCCCTAAACCTTTATGTGACTATCTGCATTCTGATGAAGTATGTTACTTTATAAAAAGATTGCGCAGACAAGAAGGGAAGCCATTTGTTTTAGAAGAATCGTATTATCCTAAGAGCATTATTCCGTTTATGAGTAGGGAAATTGCTGAAGGATCGATTTTTGACTATATCAAGGATGGTTTAAAGAAAGAAATTCGTTTCTCTGATAAATATATGCGCGTTAGAAAGTTAAGAGCCGATGAAGCAAAATATCTAGAATTAGAAGAAGGAGATCCCTGTTTAGAAGTTTATGATACTTTCTATTTAGCCAATGGGACACCATTTGATAGTTCTAAATTGGTATACAATTATCAAAACTCTAAATTCTATGATCAAAGTTCTGATGATATTATTTAAAAAAATAGTCCTAGTCTCAAAATACAAATTCTTTGAGACTAGGACTATTTTTATTTTGTATAGGCTAAGACATTATTTTTCATTTGCTTTAGTTGTTTTTTTGCGCCTTGCTTTAACTGCCAGTTATAAAACCAGGTACCGATATTAGAATGTTTCTTTTCGTCATAGATAAGAACATCCTCTTTAAAAACAATCTGACAACCCTGCGGTGTATCGGTTAAATAGTAGCCAATTTTAATATCTATTTTAGGTGACTTAAAAACTGAAACATATTTTTTACCGAATTCATATTCAGTGATTTCGGCTTTCACATTTCTTTGTTGATATGTTGTTCCTGCAGCAATTTTAACAGGTAAGTCATTACCACGGGATTTTTTAATTGCTTGAGTAAGTTGCCTATCTAGGTAATTAAAGAAATCTTTTGCTTCGAAGTTTGCTTGTTCTTTGATTGTAATCATTTTGTCTGTCTTTCTCTATCTATTTTGTCAAAAAAATAGAGCCTAGAAAAAGCTAGGTTCTATCTTGTTTTTTAGTCTAAATCTTTTCCATGGGAGGCAATAACTTTTTTATACCAGTTAAAGGAATCCTTAGGATATCTCTTTAAAGATCCATTTCCTTTGTCATCACGATCAACATAAACAAAGCCATAGCGTTTTTTCATTTCACCAGTACCATTTGAGACTAAGTCTATTGCTGACCACATGGTATAACCCATCAAAGGAATACCATCTTCATTAACTGCTTCTTCCATTGATTTGATTTGGGCACGAAGATAGTCAATTCGATAGTCATCATGAACTTTATGATCTTCAGTTAATTCATCGCCCCAACCAAGACCATTTTCAACGATAAAGAGGGGCTTATGGTATCGATCCCAAAGGTCATTTAAGGCAATTCGTAATACATCTGGGTCCGTTGCCCATCCCCAAGCGTTGTAGTCAAGATAAGGGTTCTTAACGCCACCTGCGGAAACATTACCATTAGCTTTTGCGTCTGCTTCATGTGTAGTAAGAACATTAGAAGTGTAGCAAGAAAAGCTTAGAAAGTCTGCTGGATAATTTTCTATTAACTCATAGTCTTCTGGCTTATCATCAAGTTTGATGCCATCACGTTCATATTGTTTTAAACGATATTCAGGGTAACGACCTCCAGTTTGAACATCTGAGTAAAAGAGCATCTCTTGTTTAGCTTTCATAACTAAAATTTGATCAGCTGGGTCAGCAGTATAAGGATAGTAAGCAGAGTAGGCAAGCATTTGACCTACTTGATTGTTTTGATCGATTTCATGAGCTAGCTTAACTACTTTACTGCTTGCTACAAACTGATTATGAGCTCCTTGAGCACGATTTTGTTCACTACCATCAATTAATCCGCCGCCCATATAAGGAGCCATGTCCATAGCATTAATTTCGTTAAAGGTTAGCCAGTATTTAACTTTTCCTTTGTAGTGATTCATTACAATATCAGCATAATGAACAAAAATGTCAATCATTTTTCGGTCTTTCCAGCC
>CAMFQH010000128.1:0-4636 GCA_945980025.1 uncultured Lactobacillus sp. | reverse complement strand
CTTTGTCTTATTAGGTTTAGGTTTGATTTTGCCTTTAATCGCAAGATGGCAAAGAGAGCATGATAAGGCTTAAATAATTAGTTAAATAGAGAAGAAAATCACGTCTAAAAAACGTGATTTTTTCTTACTAAAATACTTGTATTTATCCCTTAATATGCTATTATATAGTTCCGCTGATCAATATCAGCGAAGCAGAATTATAGATAAAAATAGAGATAGGAATATAGAATCCATTAATTTGGAAAAAATAGGGTATTAATCAATGAATTAATACCAATATGGAGAGAAAAGAAATAGGAAGTATTTGAAAGGAGATTCTGCACCACAAATTTGGAATGATTAATTTTCCAAGGGTGTAGTATATCTAACTTCAGACTTCCAGCTCTCATGTATTCCTATCTCTATTTTTGTCTACAATTCTGCTCTTTTTTATGCACTTAAGGTGGTGATTTTATGTAGTAAAAGTCGTGTCGTTGGTCGTTGTTGTGCAGTAGCTAGAAAGAAGATTTTCCTATGCAAAAAATTGGTTTTAGCAATCATTCTCGTTCAAACAAAATTGAATCAAAGGCCCCATGGCAAAACAAGTACAGTCGTCAGGCCACGATCTTTGGCAAGAATACTTTTCTGCCACTAGACCTAGAACGGGCTTTGAACGACAACACATTAGTTATCGGAACTAGTGGGACAGGCAAAACTTATTCTTTCCTGGAACCTAACTTGCTTCAGGCAAACAGCAATTATGTGATCGCTGATGCCAAAGGCAGCATCCTTTCTGAAATTGGACCTAGTCTAAAGCAGATGGGTTATAACCTGCAGGTGTTGAATTTGGTTAACTTGGATCATTCGATGACCTTTAATCCGTTAGCCAACCTGCATTCTGATCAAGATGTAGTCAAATTTGCAGAACAGGTGATGACTACTGATGTAGCTGGTCGTACCAATACTGGTCAAAAGATTGATGTCTTTTGGAAAAATGCGGCTGAAGCATTATTTGAGGCGATAATCTTTTTCATTAGAGATGAATTGCCTGAAGAAGAGCAAACGATGGCTACGGTTAATAGACTCTTTAAAATCGTGACGCTGAAGCCAGATCGAATTGATACGGCGTTTTCGATTTTGAATTCTAAAGAAAGCGACTACTATTTTGATGATTATACTCCTGACTCAGATGATAACCGCTTAATTGGCGATTACTTATTTGACTGGGTACGCGAAAATGATCCGGATTCAACTTCAATTAGAATGTGGGATCAAGTCAGAGGGATGGCTGGTTCGCCGAGAACTTGGAGTAGCGTCGTCGGTATTTTAGGTTCGGACATGGCTGCTTATAATTTGCACGATGTTGAAAATCTTCTTTCTGGTAATCAGATTCAATTTGCCAAGTTATTAGAACCAAAGAATGCTTTATTTGTTCTTTATGATGATGCAGATAGTTCTAAGAACTTTTTGTCAAATATCTTATATGCTCAACTAATTAAATTTCTGTATCACGAATCACGCAAGTATAAGCATCAAGCATTACCGGAAAAAGTGCGTTTCTTCTTAGATGATTTCAAAAATGTCAATATTCCAGGCTTTGAAGACATCTTGGCCACTGCAAGAAGTCGCAACATTTCGATTTGCATGTTGTTGCAAGATGAATCACAATTGCAGGCTAAATTTGGACCAGCCACGCCAAGCGTAATTGGCAATTGTTCCGCATATCTGCTTACAGGGACAACGGATCTGACTATGGCACAAATTGCTTCGCAACGTTTTGATTTGTCAACCACGAATATTCGTAGGATGGCACGTGAAAATTTCTTATTGGATGTTAGTGGTTATACTGCAATGACTAAACGATATGACTATCATGATCATCCTAATTATAAAGGTGGCTATTATGATTTTGAAAAAGAATTAGTTACCCCACAGCAGCAGGCTAATAATGAAGGACTTGAAAAGATTCTGATGTATTTACCTCATGAACAAAACCGTGTGGACGATGCTGAAAATCTTTTTGGTAATGATTATGGTTCTGATGATGATTTATTTACTATTATTGGTAATTCAGACAACTAAATGACTTTTTGGTATGAAGCGGTTATGAAAACTAGAAAAGGTTTGGTTCAAATTAATGAACTAAACCTTTTTGCTTTACCTTAAAATCAATTTTTCTAAATTGCCTATAGCAGTTTTCGCAGATCTAGCCACGCTCAAAGTCTTACTATATTTACGGTATTTTTGACGCATTTTTATTAATTCTTGAGGGTGCTCAAACCAATAATCGATTCTTTGAGCTAAAACTTCACTGTTTTTTACTGGGAAACAATTATTTGGAGTTAAAGCATAACTAACAGTAGAAGAGAGCGGACTATCCGCAATTACTGGAACACAGCCACTAGCAAAAGCTTCCATACAGGCCATTCCTTCAATTTCAACATCTGCACAATGTACGACTAAATCTGCTTGGGACATGATTTGCCTTAATTTAACTGGTGGGAAGTACTGCATAACTGGTTTTTGAGGGAGTTGATTAGCCAACTTTTCGTATTCCTTTTTTAAAGGCCCTTGACCGGCAAAGATGAGTCGAATTTCTGATGAATGTTTGGTTAATTGCATTGCTTTGAATAAAGTCTCTTGTTTTTTCTCATGTGAAAATCTGCCGATACATAAAATAGTGAAGGGATGCCCAACCTTATCTTTATGAGAATTATTAATAAATTTGTCGCTAATGCCATTAGATACGACGAAAAGCTTTTGCTTAAAGTGGTGCTGTTTTAACCACTTAGCCACTTTTGCCGTAGGTACTTGTAGCGCATCACAGTTTTTAAAAGATTTTTCTCTAAAGAAAAGCATAAAGCACCAATTACCTAATCGATTATTGAGGAATGGTACTGAAGCCGTAACATTTTGCGGATAAATATGAAAAGTTCCGATTACTGGTTTACCTTGCTTTTTTGCTAATTTGGCAGCTCGCCAAGAAACTGGAAAGGGTGTTTCAATCTGGATAATATCAGCCCAAGTAACTGCTTTTATTAGAGTTTTTCTGATAGGTTTGGCAAAATGAAAACCTTGTTTGGCAATCAGTCCATGGATAAAAGGAATATTTATTTTTAATTCTGGAACAGGATAGTCAGCTTTTTCACCTGTTGAAAGAACTCGGACTTCTTGTCCCATCTTTTTATATTCATGGACAAACCGTTGGGTTGAAATGCACATTCCATTGCTTTGATTGAAGTAATCATCAATTACAATTAAGATTCTCATAATTCTCCCTTGATGTGTTGATAGAAAAAGTTCGTTATAATGTAACCATAGATTTGGAGATAAAATATGATTTTTGGTTTTCATCGACGACAAGTTATAAATAATATTAAGAAAAATGTAGCTAAAAAGCAATTTGATGCTAAAGCCGAACTGCATGACCCTGTTTTAAATAATAAAGAAACTAACAAGATAGTAAGCAAATACTGGCAGTATACGAAAACTATCAGTTATCGATTATTTAATCCGCTTGTTCGCGTCGTTTTTAATATAGCATCTCAGATTTTAACTGGACGTTGCAGTATTGATGGAATAGAAAACTTACCTGATAGTCCCACTGCATTTATTACGGGTAATCATTACAATCAATTTGATGTGTTGCTAATAGGGAAATTAGCGTTAAAGAAACGTCAGCGTCTTTTTATTGTGGTTGAGGCAAGCAATTTAGCTATGCCACATCTGATCGGCTGGGCTGTGCGAAATTTTGATTCACTGCCGATTGATCATGATTTTCATTACTTAAGTCGTATTTTTCCTAAAAAGCTGGCTCAAGTGCTAAGCAAACCTGGCTGGATATTGATCTATCCTGAAGAAGAATTATGGTTCAATTATCGCAAGCCTCGTCCTCTGAAAAAAGGTGCTTATTACTATGCTGCTAAGTTTAACCAACCTATCATTTCAACCTTTACGGAAATTCAAGCAACATCTAAACGTGAATTATTTCAGCGAGATTTTTATAAGACAAAGAAAATTCTCCATATTTTGCCTACGATTTATCCTAATCCTGATTTGAAGATTAGAGAGAATATGCAAAGAATGGCGGAGATTGATTATCGTCAAAAGAAAGCGGCATATGAGAAATACTATCAGCGCAAGCTAACAACTGATTTTAGCTATGAAGATATTGCTGGTTTTAGTCCGAAAAAACATTTGCTTAATAAAAAGATTGATGATAATCAGTGAAAAAATGTATCATTAAAAAGTAATATCGAATAGAAAGAGAAGTAAATATGTTAAAAGATCAAAAGAAGTTTGATGAACTAGGCGAAAAGCTGTTTATGAAGGGTGTTTTGCAAAACTTTGAGCAAAAGCATGGTCCAATTAAAGGCAGAATGATGGTTACCGAAGGTAAAATTCCACCTGAGATGCTTGTTAAGTTGCAACCAGAACTGATGAAAAATCCAAAATTTATTGTAGTTGAAGGTAGCTTTGACTTTTCAAACTATATGATCGGAATGGTTATTGGCCTTAACCCTGTTCGTCCACTAGCTAATGGCTGGTTGATTCCACAATTGAACCATCCTGGTATTAAGCCTACTAAGAATTGGCAAGAATTCTTTATGGAAAAAGTTATGGAGAAAACTGATGATAATGGAAAGATCGATTTGCC
>CAMFQH010000127.1:0-4725 GCA_945980025.1 uncultured Lactobacillus sp. | reverse complement strand
CTCATAGACCAATCCTGTGCCATATTTACTAATGCACCATAAATAGAACTGTCACCGTGTGGATGATATTTACCCATTGTATCTCCGACAATTCTGGCACATTTTCTATGTGGTTTGTCAGGACCTATATTAAGCTCTTCCATAGAGAAAAGAATTCTTCTTTGTACAGGCTTTAGTCCATCTCTTACATCAGGAAGTGCACGAGCTGCAATAACACTCATTGCATAATCTATGTAAGACTTTTCCATTGTCTTTTTTAAATCAACTTCTTGAATTTTGTCAAAAATTTTATCGTCCATTTTTATACATCCAAATTAGTTACAAACTTTGCGTTCTGTTCAATAAATTCACGTCTTGGTTCAACCTTATCTCCCATAAGAGTTGTAAATGTAAGGTCTATTTCAGATGATTGTTCTTCATCCATATTAACTCTTAACAAAACTCTTGTTTCCGGGTTCATTGTTGTTTCCCAAAGCTGCTCGGCATCCATTTCTCCAAGACCTTTATATCTCTGGATTTTATTATTAGAATCTCTTCCGACTTCATTTATAATTTCAGCAAGCTCATCGTCAGAATATGCATACCAGGATTTTTTGTTTTTCTCTAATTTATAAAGAGGAGGCTGAGCAAGATACACATGTCCTTCTTTAATAAGTTCAGGCATAAATCTGTAAATAAATGTAAGCATCAGTGTTGCAATATGTGCACCATCAACATCGGCATCAGTCATGATTATTATTTTGTCATATCTTAATTTTGAAATATCAAAATCATCATGAATTCCTGTTCCAAATGCCGTTATCATTGCTTTTATTTCAGCATTTCCGTATATTCTGTCTATTCTTGCTTTTTCAACGTTAAGTATTTTTCCTCTAAGAGGTAAAATTGCCTGGGTTGCACGACTTCTTGCAGTCTTAGCTGATCCACCGGCTGAATCACCCTCAACAATAAAAATTTCACAATTTTTAGGATCTTTATCTGAACAGTCAGCAAGTTTACCGGGTAACGAAAGTCCGTCAAGAGCACCCTTTCTTCTTGTCATTTCACGGGCTTTTCTTGCAGCTTCTCTTGCACGCTGTGCCATAATTGACTTTTCACAAATAATTTTTGCTACTGAAGGGTTCTGCTCTAAATAATATGTAAGCTGTTCCGTAACTATATTGTCTACCGCAGCTCTTGCTTCAGAATTTCCTAATTTTTGTTTTGTCTGTCCTTCAAATTGAGGTTCTGATACTTTAACAGAAATAATTGCAGTAAGTCCTTCTCTTATATCATCTCCTGATAAATTTTGGTCTGAATCTTTTAGTAACTTTGAACTTCTTGCATAATCATTAAATGTTTTAGTTATTGCATTTCTAAATCCTGTAAGATGGGTACCTCCTTCAGGAGTAGTTATATTATTTACAAATGAAAATACCGATTCATTAAATGAATCATTGTGCTGTAAAGCAACTTCAACAGCTACATCATCTTTAACTCCCTCAAAATACAATACATCATCATATAAAGCGGTTTTACTTCTGTTCAAATATGTAACAAATTCTTTGATTCCGCCTTCATAATGAAATTCGTGTTTTTTATGATTTTCTTCGTCTCTTAAATCTTCTAATACAATCTTTAATCCTTTTGTAAGAAAAGCCATCTCACGAAATCTGTTTTTTAAAGTATCATAATCAAAAACAGTTTCTTCAAAAATTGTATCATCAGGTTCAAATGTAACCATTGTACCTGTTTTATCTTTATCACATGTATCAATAATTTCTAATTTATTAATAACATGTCCTCTTTCATATCTCTGATGATATACGTTTCCTTCATTATAAATAGTTACTTCAAGCCAGTTAGAAAGAGCATTAACAACAGATGCTCCTACACCATGAAGTCCACCGGAAACTTTATAACCTCCACCGCCGAATTTTCCTCCTGCATGTAAAATTGTAAAAACAACTTCGACAGCAGGAATTCCGGCTTTATGATTAATACCTACAGGAATTCCTCTTCCATTATCAATTACTGTAATTGTATTTCCTTTATTTATAAAAATCTGAATAGTATCACAATATCCGGCCAATGCTTCATCAACTGAATTATCTACTATTTCATATACTAAGTGATGTAATCCTCTTGTTGATGTTGAACCAATATACATTCCCGGTCTTTTTCTAACTGCTTCAAGTCCTTCAAGAATTTGTATTTGATCGGCACCATATTCATTTGTAACACTTGTATCTGTACCCATTATTGATTTTCTCCCTTATAAAGCCGATTATCCTTTACTCTGTAAATTGTGTCCATTTTAATTCTTGAATCAATAAATTCATCTAATCCGGTACACGTAATTACTGTTTGTATATCATTAATACTGTTAAGCAAATAGTTCTGTCTGTTACTGTCAAGTTCCGATAATACATCATCTAGTAAAAGAATTGGTATATTACCGGTCATATTTTTAATCAAATTAATTTCTGATAACTTTAGTGACAAAGCAACTGTTCTCTGTTGTCCCTGAGAACCAAATTTTTTAGCATCAGTTCCATTTATAAAGAAATCAAAATCATCACGATGAGGTCCTGTAGAAGTTAATTTATATTTAATATCTTTTTCTCTGTTATTATTTAACTTATCTTTAAATCCTTCTATTGTAACATTAGGAGCATATTTAATTATTAACTCTTCTTTATTACCGGTAAGATTTTTATGGATATCAAAAATAATATTATTTAATTCATCTATAAATCTGCTTCTTCTGTCTATAATCTTACTTCCAAGACTAATTAACTGTGTATCCCAAATATCAAGTGTGTCTACAAGTTCAGGATGAAAAGCAATATCTTTTAATAGATTATTTCTCTGATTTATTATTTTGTTATAATTTGTAAGATTATATAAATAAACTTTATCTAACTGACATAATTCTGTATCAACAAAATTTCTTCTGTCTGAAGGACCATTTTTTATTATTGATAAATCCTCGGGGCTGAATAAAATAATATTCATTATTCCAAGCAGCTCAGCAGCTTTTTTAAGCTTAACTCCATTAACTGCTATTCCTTTTGGCTTATCATTTCTTAAATGCATATCTATCTGATAATCAATTTCATTTTTATCAAATAAAAGTCTTATATGTGCTTCTGAATTATTAAATTTAATAATATCTTTATCTTTACTTCCACGATGTGATTTTGTAGTGCTGCATAAATAAACAGACTCTAATATATTTGTCTTACCTACGGCATTTTCACCATAAAATATATTAACGCCTTTTTCTAAATCAATATGAATATGATCATAATTTCTGTAATTTTCTAAATCTATTGATTTAATATACATATAACACCTTTAAATCACTTTTATTATTTCATTATCAAATTCAACCGTATCGCCTTTATAAACTTTTTTGCCACGTCTAAATTCAACTTCGCCGTTATATAAAACTTCACCTTCATTAATAACTATTTTAGCTTCTACACCTGATGAAACTAATCCGGCTAATTTTAAAAGCTGGCATAATTTTATAAAATCGTCTTTTATTTTAATTTCTTTCATAATTATAAATTAACAGGTAATACTAAATATATATAACTTTCTTCTTCATTTTTTATAAAGCAAGGAGCTTTTGAATTAATCATATATAAGCTTATATTTTCATCATCAATTACTTTCAATGCATCAATAATAAACTTTGGATTAAATCCAATAATTACATCGCTTCCCTCTTTTTCTATATTTATATAATCATTGTTTCCGCCATCGACTGAAACAATACTTAATTTAAGTGAATCATTTTCAAAATTAAATTTAACAGGTTTCTTTTCTCCTTCATGAATAAATGGAATTGCTCTGTTAATACCATCAAGTAATTCTTTTTTATTTACATTAACCTTAATAGTATAATTACTTGAAAGCATGTGATCTATTTTAAAATATTCACCTTCTATTAATCTTGAAATAACAATATTATTATCAAATTCAAATACAATATTATTATTATTAAAATATAATAATACTTCGTTATCAGTTTCATTATTTAATATTTTAATAATTTCTTTTAATGCTTTAGCAGGAACTATTACTTTTCTGTTATTATATGATTCCTTTAATTCAGATTTTCTTATTGAAATTCTATGACCGTCAAGTGCTACTACTTTTAATTCATTTCCTGTTATTTCAAAAAGCTCACCTGTCATTATTTTATTTGATTCATTATCTGCAGTAGAAAAAATAGTTGTTCTAATTAATTCTTTAAGTGAAAATTGAGAAATAATTACAGGATCATCTTTTTCATATGAAGGAAGTTCAGGAAATTCATCTGTTTCTAAATAACCAATATATGAATTAGAATTTCTTACTTTATCATAATTAATAACTATTTCCTTTTTTGAATTAGTTTCTATTTCTAATTCATTATCCGGTAAACTTCTTAATACTACATTTAATTTATTAGCTTCTAATGCTACTTCACCTTTTTCAATTACTTCTCCATCTATGATTGTCTCTATTGCAAGATCCATATCATTTGCAAGTAATTTAATAATTCCATTATCAGCACTTATTTTAATATATTTAAGAATATCCATTGTTGTGCTTGAAGGAATAGCTTTACTGACAATATTTACTCCATTAAGAAATGAAGTCCTATCTGTAATGAATTTCATTTAGTGCTCCTTTAATTAATTATATATCTGTCTCTTATACACATCTCCGAGCCCACGAGACCGAGGCTGA
>CAMFQH010000126.1:0-4738 GCA_945980025.1 uncultured Lactobacillus sp. | reverse complement strand
TTGTAAATTTCTTTAAGTAAATTATCTAGTAAAAAGAGCAACTACACATGAAAATCTATGTGAAGTTGCTCTTTATTTACTATATTTTAATTGCTAAAGCTTCATATGGCTTTAATTCAAGTGTTGAAGGAAGAGAAGCAATCTTTTCATCATAATTTTGAATTAAAATTTCACCGTCACGATTTATATATTCCGTAGGAACTTCAACTTTTGTTTTTTTACTATAGAAGTTAGCAAAGACTAATAATTTTTCGTCAGAGTTATCTAAGTAGCGTTCATATGCCATAACCTGGGGATGATCCATCAAAAGTGGCTTAATATGACCAGCTGAAATTAATTCTTCACTTTTTCTAAGTTTGATTAACTTTTGGTAGAAATTAAATATTTTTCCTTCACGTAATTCCCTTTCAACATTCACCTTGTCTTGGTCAGTTGGCATCAGCCAAGGCTTACTTTCACTAAAACCAGCATATTTAGAATTATCCCAATGCATTGGGACTCTTGAATTATCACGAGCTTTTGATTGAACAATTTCAAAAGCTTCTTTTTTATTCATCCCTTTAGCAATGAGTGCATCATAGGCGTTTAAAGCTTCCACATCAACATAATCTTTCATAGAGGTATAGTGTGGATCCATCATACCGATTTCTTCACCCATGTAGATATAAGGAGTTCCCCGCAGTAGGTGAAGAGCGAGAGCTAACATTTCAGCGGACTTGTTGTGATATTTACCGGTATCGCCAAACCGATTTAAAGCCCAAGGCTGGTCATGATTGTTCCAAAATAGAGCTTGCCAACCCCTACCTTGGTCAATTTTGCTGTTCCAAGTAAGCATAATGTCTTTTAATTTTTTGAAATCAAAAGGCATCTTTGACCACTTTTCTCCATTTTTGTAGTCAACTTTGAGATGGTGGAAAGTAAATACCATTGAGAGTTCATGATCTTGGGGACGAGTATAAGCAATTGAATTTTCAATTGTAGTAGAAGACATTTCTCCAACAGTGACAGACTCTGGATCTTGACCAAAGGACTTAGCGTTTAATTCTTTTAGATATTGCTGCACTACTGGAGTATCAGTATAGAGTGATTTTTCTTGGACTGGATCAGTTGAATCAACTAGGACAGTATCTTTTCCTGTTACATTAATTACGTCAAAGCGGAAACCGTGAACACCCTTACTGCGCCAAAAGTTTACTACATCAATTAAGGCAGCGCGAATCTCTGGATTGTGCCAGTCAAGATCCGCTTGAGTTGGATCATAAAGATGGAGGTAGTAATAATCTGTGTCACCAAATTTTGACCAGGCAGGGCCACCAAATTTAGACTGCCAATTGTTAGGCAACTTTCTATCTTTACCTTTTCTGAGATAGAAGAATTTTTGATATTTTTTATCACCAGCAAGAGCCTTTTTGAACCATTCATGTTCAGTGGAACAGTGGTTTAAGACCATATCAAGCATGACATTAACATTTATATCTTTTAGTTTAGCCACTAATTCTTCAAAGTCGGCCATAGTTCCAAAGCGAGGATCAATTTTTTTATAATCAGCGATATCATAGCCGTTATCATTTTGCGGGGAAACAAAAAATGGATTAAACCAAATAAAGTCGACATTTAGCTTCTTAATATAGTCAATTTTTTGGATAATTCCGCGTAAATCACCGATACCGTCATTATTTGAGTCATAAAAAGATTTTGGATAAATTTGGTAAATTACTTTATTGCCTAAATTATTCATTGATATAGTACCTTTCTAAAACTTAATCTTTTTTCTACGAGCAAAATCAACAAATTTGAACTTATCGGGTCTGTGATAAGACAAAGTTAATTGAAATTTAGTTGTATTAGCTAAGTAATTACGGCTTGCAACTAAAACTGCAAGATCATTGTCGAGTTGAAGTAAGTCTTGAATTCTTTTATCAATTTTGCAGACAGAAATTTCTTTTGTTGCGTATGAAATATCTAATTTTTGTTTATTTTCTAAATAGTCATAGATAGAAGTCTCAGCAGCTTCCTGTGGAAGAGAATTAACTGGAGGGGAGAGTAAATAGTCACAATCCAATACATCTGCCTGCCCATCTATTAAACGTAATCGTTCAAGATGAAAACCGATGCTATTTTCTTCTTCAGGAAAATACTTTATAAATTGCGCTGGTAATTTATCTTCTTTTTGTAGAAGTAATACTTTTGTCTCAGCTTTTAATCCTAATTGGTTATTCAATTCCGCAAAACTAGTAATTCCGGAAATTGGAAAAGTATAACGATCTAAATTCAATACAATTGAACCTTTTCCTCTAATTTTTTGGATCAGTCCTAGTTCAGTTAAGCTGTTAAGAGCTTTTCGAATTGTCTCACGAGAAGCGCCATATAAATCCATTAATTGATGTTCACTTGGGAGATAGTCGCCAGGCTTATATTGTTGATGTTTGATTTTATCAACTAAGTCTTGGGCGATTACTCCAACTTTAGATTGAGCCATAAAAATCCTCCTTTGTCTTTAATTATATACACTTGATTAGACAAGTAAAGAAAAATATTTTTAACTATAAAATATTGATTTAAAAGAAAAGTAAGCTTTTTCATAAAAATATATTGACAACTTGTACAGACAAGTATAATATTTAAATCAAGATAAATGAAAGCGGATACTTTCAAAGAGGAGAATGAAATTATGGTACAAGATACTACTAATTTATTAGCTCCAGCAACTGGAGCAGTTATTGCTTTAGCTAAAACTTCTGATCCAATCTTTTCTCAGGGAACAATGGGGGATGGATTTGGATTAACTCCAACTATTGGAAAGGTTGTAGCACCTGTTTCGGGAAAAATCAGTATGGTTGCTGACACTAAACATGCTGTTGGTATCGTAACTGAAGAAGGACTAGAAGTCTTAGTTCATATGGGTGTGGACACCGTTGGCTTAAAGGGAGCTCCATTTACCATTAAGATTGAAAATGGTCAGGAAGTTAAGGCTGGCCAAGAAATTGCTGAAATGAACTTAGATGAAATTAAAGCCGAAGGATTAGATACAACAATTATGGTTTTAATTACTAATTCAGCAGATAAGCTTTCAGGACTAGATGTAACTGAAGGTGAAGCAAAAGCTGGTGAAGTAGTAGCAACTGCGTATTTAAAAGCAGCTGAAGCGGAAGACACTTCAAGCAAAAAGTTATCTTATCCAGAATTAGCTACCTTTATTATTAAAAATGTTGGTGGTAAGGATAATGTTAATAATGTGATTCACTGTATTGCACGTTTGCGTTTTTACTTAAAGGATGAAAGTAAAGCAAATGATGAAGCTTTGAAAAATCAGCGTGGAATTTTAGATGTAATGCATGCTTCGGGTCAATATCAAGTAGTAATCGGTAATGAAGTTACTAATGTTTTTGACGAAGTAGTTAAACAATTAGGACCTTTAGATAGTGAAGCAGCGCCGGCTCCAGAAGATGACGGTAAAAATCCAGTTTCAAGAGCTTTTGGTAATTTAATTGGTTTTATTACTGGTTCAATGAGTCCAATTATTGGAGTAATTGCTGCAGCTGGTATTATTAAGGGTATCTTAGCCCTTCTAACTCTTCCTCAATTAGGAAGTTTGCTTAGTGTAAAGAGTACAGCTTATATTACAACGAGTGCAATCGCCGATTCTGCATTCTTCTTCCTACCAATTTTAGTAGGATATTGTGCAGCTAAAAGATTGAACTCTGATCCGATCATTGCCGCAGTTATTGGTGGAGTGCTCGTTTATCCGCAATTGGTTGATTGGGGTAAAGCTTTCAAGACCATGTTTGAAATTGGCGGAATTAAGTTTGAGTTCTTGAACTATACGTACTCAATTTTCCCAATGATTTTAGCTGCATGGCTTGCTAAAAAATGTGAAGACTGGCTTAAAAAGTGGCTACCATCATACTTACAAATGATTTTTATTCCATTAATTACTGTTTTAGTTGTATCAGCTTTGACTTTGATGGTAACTGGCCCAATTATTCAAGGGGTTGCTAACGGTATTGCTGTCTTCATTAATTGGTTAGTTCATGCATCTGGCTGGGTTGGCGGATTCATTATTGGTGGTTTCTACCAAGTATTGGTTATCTTTGGGCTTCACTGGGGTGTTGTGCCACTTGTGGCTCAACAAATTGCCGGAACTGGTGAAAGTGCATTAAACGCAATTATTTGTTCATCAATGATTGCGCAAGGGGCTGCTGTATTAGCTGTTGCTATTAAGTCTAAGAAAGAAGACTTAAAGGAATTAGGTTTTGCTTCAACAATTTCTGCAATGTGCGGTGTAACAGAACCAGCCGTTTATGGTATTAGTTTAAGATACAAGAAAGTATTTATTTCTGGATGTATTGGTTCTGCCTTTGGTGGATTAGTTACTGGCTTAATGCACGGAACAATGTATGGCTTTACTGGTGGTTTGATTGGATTTTCATCATTCTTCAATCCAAAACACCCAACTGATTTATCTAGTTTCTACACATTCTTAATTGCTAGTGCTGTAACTATTGTAGTTTCATTTATTGTAACTTGGGTATGGGGCTACAATGACAAGATGGTACAAGGTGCTAAGGTAGCAAAGAAGAAGAGACCAGGTAGTAAGTAATATAATAGAAAAAATTATGGCCATTATTTGATCTTAGAAGGGGCAATTAGTAGATTTGATAACCAAATTAAGTTGATAAAATTGATAAAACAGCGTTGATAATTCAGCGCTGTTTTTTTGAATTCAATAGTTGAAAAT
>CAMFQH010000125.1:0-4747 GCA_945980025.1 uncultured Lactobacillus sp. | reverse complement strand
AAGTAAATAAATTTAATTCTTAAAAAAGCACTAGTTCAGTCAGTAATGCTGAATTAGTGCTTTTTTGATATTTTATCAACTTTCAAGATTTTAATATTGATACATGTACAGATAAGAGACCGTATAATCTTATGTGTAAGGATGAACAGTTCCTTAAAGTAAATCAAAATTGGGTATAAGAAAAGGGACTCCTTTTCCGTATAATTGATTTGAACACTATCAATACGAAAGGAATCCCTTATGACTGATTTTAACAGAGAATGCCTCAATGCGCTATTCGACAAGGAGAAATTTGACAAATTCATGCGGACTCAGCTCGAGGAAGGACTCAATCTGCTCCTGGAAAGCGAATTGACCGCCTTTCTTGGCTATAATCCCTACGATAGAAACGGCTGGAACTCTGGAAACTCCCGGAATGGAAGCTACTTTAGACAGATCAAGACGCAATTTGGGCCTATCAAGGTTCAAGTTCCCCGGGACAGAAACGGCGAGTTTCACCAACAAACTCTTCCTGCATATGGTCAGCACACCGATGCACTGGAATCCACTGTGATCCAGCTCTATTCGCATGGTGTAACAACCAGAGAGATCTCTGAGCTGATCGAGAAAATGTACGGCAGCTACTATTCTGCAGGCACCGTCTCAAACATCTCAAAGCAGGTAGCCAGTCAAGTTGAAAGCTATCATCAACGGCGCTTGAGCGACAAGTTCTTCTGCGTTTATCTTGACGCTACGTATATTCCTCTGCGTAGAGATACGTACCAGCGCGAGGCGGTTTATATCGCCGTGGGAATTAAGCCTAATGGCAATAAAGAGATCATTGACTATCGGATCGCTCCGGTAGAAAATCTTGAAGTTTGGAGTGAAATGATCGCCGACTTCAAAGAACGTGGCCTCGAGCAGGTTGAACTGTTCTTGTCAGATGGCTTTGTGGGCATCAAGGACATGTTAAAGCAGTATTACCCAAAGTCTAAATTCCAACGTTGTCTAATTCACATCATGCGCAACATCAGCCAAAAAGTCCGTGTGACCGATCGTGCTGAGATTCTGAATGCTTTTAAGCAAGTCCATAAGCAAACTAACCAAAAAGAAGCAGAAACTGTTCTGCACGCCTTTTACGAAGCCTATGGATCAAAGTACTCCAGAATGATCAAGGACCTGCGGAAACTCGAAGAAGACATGCTTGTCTTTTACCAGTATCCAAAGCAAATCCGTCCTTCAATCTACTCAACGAACATGATCGAATCGATAAACCGCATGATCAAGCGAAAGACCAATCCTAAATCAGAGTTCCCTAGCGAAGAATCACTGGACAACTTTTTGGGTAGCCAAGTTATCGACTATAACGACCGCAACGCCAATCGAGTTCACAAGGGCTTTGGTCAAGTAGCAGACACCTTGGAATCGTACTTCGATTAAAAAACAGTTAAAGAATCAATTAGCCGGAAAGATTTATTTACACAAAAGAATTGACAGTCTCGAAAAATCAGTCGGTAATACTGGCGAACTGATTTTTTAATTTATATTTTAACTATTTGTTTGAAAAAGTATAAATCAAACTAAAACTAGGCTTCTTTTACTTAACTATCATTTGGATTAACATCAAAAGTAAAATTATTCCAAAAAGTAATCCCATAGTTATTTGTTTCCAGGGAAAATCATTCTGCTTTTTTTCATAAGCTTTTCTCTGGTTCTCTTCTACTTTTTCTAATCGCTTCAACGCGTGTTGCTCCACTAAAGTCGATTTTTTCTTTTCTTTATTCATTTCTCAAATCGCCGATAACCTCTTTATACTGTTCAACACTTACATCCCCAGCAAGTAAACGTTGCTCATCAATAAGCTCTCTCATATTATTTGTATCAGATAAAGCATCTGAAATCTTATCTGCCATCTTATCAACTTCATTTGGCTTAAATACATTTTTTGAACTAATAAATTGAGAATTGTGCAAAGTATTTTCAAATCCCAGAATTAACATATTTTGTTCAAAAGCACCGCGAACCGCATCCAAAATTTCATTACCATGATTTATATCTAGATAAATGTCACTAGTTTGATACAATTCCTGAATTTGTTTAGTTGTAGCATTAGGGTATAAACGAACATTATTATACTTTTTGAAAGCTAATAACTTAGATGACATTTCAGTAATAGCCGCAATATTAAAATGAATATTTGGCATTGCTTGAACTACTTCATCTAAATGTTCAATCTGGTCTGAGTTAGTCAAAATAACTGCTTCAGGACGCATCTTGTTTCCTCTTGGATGAGGATAAATCATACCTAAAAATCTAAAATCAACATTTTTATCATTCGGTAATTTATTCTTCCACGTTTGCCAATCTACATAATTTTGGAAAACAATATGCTTAGTTCTGGTACTATTGTCCATTAAATACTTCATATTACCTGGCAGATCGTTAGCAATCTTTTCATGCCAAAATAGCGTATCACTACCATCATTTTGAAGGCCTAAACTTACCATCATAGATTGATTCAAAGTATTATAGAAAATATGATCAAGCTGGTATTTCTTTTTTCTTAAATAGTAAGTCACAAATTGAGCTAAATTAGCAAAATAGCTTTCATTATTTTCTTCATGTAAAAAGATATCACCAGAAACTAAATATTGTGTAATAACTTCTTTTCCATCTTTATTAAAGTACCGCTTTAAAACTTGTTGTCCATTGTTAACATAAGTTTTAGCAAATAGCTTTCCCTGACGATTATAGTGATCAATCCAGCTCAAGTTGCCATTCTTATCGAGCCAATGAACTTCTTTAATTAGCCTAGTATTATCAGTAGCAAGGAAGAAAATATCTGCTCTCTTTTCATAAAGATCATAGACTTCTCCCTTACTTGCAGTTGCTACAATTCGATGAAATTCTGGCACCTTTAGACGATTAAAGTACAGGGGAGTATTTTCATCCCCAAATCCGCAATAGAATTTAAAGGGAGAATCTACCTCAATTGGTAAAAAACCATCATCATTAATTACCACAGAAGGAATTTTAAGATTAGCAAAAAGCTGTGATCTTAGAAAGTCGGTTGATTCTACGTCTAAATTTTCAAATAAATTAATCATTGACCAATTCCCCCACTAATTTTTCCCATTGTTTAGCAACATTTGCAGTTAAATAAGGTTCTGCTATTTGATATGATTTTTTATTAAAGCTGTCTACATCACTCTTAGTAAACATCTCGATAATTGCCTTTGTTAAAACTTCTTCTTTTCTAAAGTCAGTCCATTCTTCATTATATGGTAAAAGCATTCCATTTTTTCCATTTTCAATAAAAGTAGGATTACCATAAGGAACATCAAAGCCAATCATTGCTAATCCAGATCCCACAGCTTCAAGCAGTGAGAGACCAAAGCCTTCGCTTGTTGAAGCGGCAATATAAGCAGGATAGTTTCGATAGACTTTTGTTAAATCTCTTTGTCCCATAATATGAATATAATTTTGTGCTTGATTTTGATTAATTAAATTAGTAAGCATCCCTGCTTCACCGCCAGTTCCATAGATATCTAAAGAAAGATCAGGGACACTATTTTTAGCAGCTATTACTGCATTCACAATCCAATCAATGTGCTTTTCTTTTGCTAAGCGAGAAGCTGTAATTAAGGAGTGCTTCATTCTTCCTTGTGTAGGATGCTCTAACTCATTTAAACTTCCCACCGGAATACAATCAATGCGTGGTTCAATGTTATAGTATTTTTTAAATTGATTTTTTAAAATCTTCTTTTGTTCATTTGTAGCTACAATAAAGCTATCGACATATTTCGCATGTTGGAATTGATATTCATAAAAATTATTCCATAAGATATTTTGATCGGTGGTATAGTGCTTATCAAAATGATCAGCGTGAACTACCACCACTAATTTAGCTGGAGCATGGTTTTCAAAAATTAGTTGACCATTAATTAAGTTTTTATCTTCGTCTTCTCTGTCTAGAATAATTACGTCTTTTTTAGTAAAGTTCAATTCCTTAAGCATCTTCAGATAAAGGTCATCTTTACTATAAATAACTTCACCATTTGCAAATTCAAATGTTTCTTGATCACCATTTAAATGTTGTGTATAAGCAATTGTGCCATCTTCATTATAAAATTCCCGAAAGGTAACGCGATTATCTTTATCTGCACCTAAATAATACTCACAGGCATACTTAGTGTAAGAATAAAAGTCTCTCTTAAGTAAAGTATTATTTTTAACATAGCTAACTTGATCAATGGTACGTTTTTCGGCATCGCTTAGTCGAGCTACTAGCTGTAAGCCACCATTTAATTGATAAAATACTTCTTTTCCAACAGTCTTTACATTACTACTTAGTTTTTTTAAATTAAGTTCGTTTTCTAGAGTATCTAAAGAATAATTAGACGTTGAAATCTTTACATCAGTAAAGAAGTTATATAACCAGATAATATTGTCATTATCAAAACCCAAATTGGCGGTTAAATCTCCGATATTATTCCCTAAAATTAAATCTGAAAAAATAAATTTTCGTTCAATTCCCACTTTATCAAAACTTTGATCACGATATTTTTGAGCGTATTCTACTCCAGAGCTAGCCCAACCTATTCCTAAATTTATGTTATATACGGTCATAATTTTCCCCTACTAATTAAATACTACAACTAACTGTCCTTTTTCATTCGTAAAAATCTTACTCAATAAAAGATTATCAAAGGTAGCCAAGGTAATTTTATCTAAGAAATCTTTATACGCTTCAAAAGCCTTTTCTTGG
>CAMFQH010000124.1:0-4805 GCA_945980025.1 uncultured Lactobacillus sp. | reverse complement strand
TTGATGAAAGCAACCAAAAGAAACTAATTAAAGCAATTAGAGAAAATGGACTGATAGAGCCTTTAGTTTGGAATAAGCGAGACGGCGTTCTTGTTGGCGGTCATCAAAGATTAACTGCAGCGGATAAGATTTACCGCAAAAAAGATTATGACGTTCCAGTAGCAATTATTGACGTTGATGAAAAGACAGAAAAAAAGTTAAACGTTCAACTCAATAACCCTTCAATGCAAGGTGACTGGGACTTAAACGAGTTGGCCGACCTATCAAAAGACGTTAGTTTTGAAGATATGGGATTTAACAAAGCAGATATTGACTTTTTATTTGATGGTTCGGTTGATTTTGATGGTCAATTTATTGAAGACGACAAGCCAAGCAAAAAGGAAACTCAATACGATGATGAAGTTGAAGATGAAAAAGACAAAATGGCTGGGCTTGCTGAATTTAATAAAAAGAAAGCTGACTTCAGACACAAAGACCAGGACGATACGATTATTAATTTCTACACAAAAGTTGTGTTTCCAAGTAATGAAGCAAAAGAAGAGTTTTACAAGAAGGCAAATATTCCAGCTAACGAAGAGTTCATTACATTTGATCAGTTGAAGCGATATTTTGAAAAGTAGGTAATCATGACAGAAACATTATTGCAAGGCGATTGCTTAAAATTAATGTCTAAGTTACCAGATAAAAGCGTTGATCTAGTAGTTACAGATCCGCCTTATAATGTTCACGCTGGAAAAGGTGGAGGAGCCTTTGGAAACCGCAATAGTTATAAAGAAATAAAATTTATGTCTAATGGATTTGATGAAGTTGTTCTAGATGAACTAATGCGAGTCATGAAAAAGGTTAATATTTATATTTTCTGTAGTCAAAAACAAGTACCTTTTTTGATTGATTATTTCGTTCATAAGCACGCTTGTAATTGGAACTTACTTACCTGGCACAAGACAAATCCTGTTCCAGCTTGCAACAACAAATATTTGAGTGATACAGAATATATCTTTTTTGCAAGGGAAAAAGGTGTACCTATCTATGGTGAGTATTCAACGAAGAAAACCTATTATGTAACTCCATTAAATACAAAAGAAAAGAAATTATATAACCATCCAACGGTTAAGCCACAAATAATTTTAAAAAATTTGATCTTTAATTCAAGCAAAGAAAATGATATTGTCCTAGATCCATTTGCAGGTTCAGGCTCAACAGGAGTGGCTGCTAAAAGACTAAAACGTAATTTTATTGGTATGGAATTAAATAAAAAATACTTTGATATAGCTAAGCAAAGAATAGAGAATGCTTAACTATTTTATTTAGGAAGAAGTGATTAGATGGCTACGAAGTACGTTTATTACGGTAAACGGGGTGTAACAATTGGTAATGCAACTGATGCAATGGCCTACAAGTCAAACGGTAGATCATACAATTCTAATGCTTATGGATCAGTTATCAGAAAACTAGGCACCAATCGTATGCGATCGTCTAGATTGCCTAGGGGTCAAAAAGGTTTAGCCACATTGCGCCAAAGAGCTAGAGGTGCAAGAGGTCATTCGTTTTATGCGTTTACCTCACGTGTAAATCATATGACTGAACAAGGCGATGATTACGGTCATCGAACTATTCTTTACAGAGACCCAATTAGAAAAAGAGCATCAACCGGACATAGTGGTGGATAGAAAGGAGTAAACAATGGCGAGACAATTAGATTTATTCAGTGCTAGTCGTACAACTAGTTACAGAAATAGTCACAGAGTTGTACCACGTAGATTGCAAACAACCGGACAAGGTACACGTAGAGTTACAAGAATGGCAAATCGTGTTACCGGTGGTCAATCGTTAAGAGCCAACGGTGGTCAATTAATGCGTTCGCTTAAATATGCGAGAAGACATGCTACAGCAACTAGATATACTTTGCTTCGTGCTAGAGGTGCAAGAATGAAACGTGGATCATTCGGGAGTAGTGGCGGTTAGGATTTGATTAGATGGTACAAGCTAAATATAAACAATGGCTTGAGACTGATAACTTAACTAAGCTTAGATCATGGGCTAGAGAGGGCCTAAAAGACACTCAAATAGCTCAAAACATGGGTATCAATGTAGGTACACTGTACAAGTGGAAAAACAAATATAGCGAGATTGGCGAGGCCCTAAAAAAAGGTAAAGAAGTTGTTGACGCTGAAATTGAAGAAAATTTAATTTCAACGATGAAAAAGCATACTTTGAAGACAACTACTTATGCAATGGTCAAAAAAGATGAAATGGTTCTGAAAGCTGAAAGAACTAAGTTCATGAACATGTACAAACTTGACCACCCGGAGGCAACTAAGAATGAAATATTGATTGCTACCGCTGAAAATGTGGACGTTTACGAACGTATAGCACAACGTCAAGTAGTTACTGAAGTTGATCCGAATGTTTCATCTATGATCTTTTGGCTTAAGAATAGAGAGCCCGACAAGTACCGTGATCAGACGTTTAAGAAGCTTAACGAAGCACAAGCACGTAAGGCTATTGCTGAAGCTAATATTAGTGAAAAGCAACTCAAAGCACTTGAGGACGCTGACAACCCAGACAACGCCACTGTAGTAGTTGATGATATTTCTAAGTTGAAAGAGTTGAGAGACAAAAATGCAGACAGTTCAACTAAGCAAGGAGATTAACCCTCATTTCTATGATATGTGGACTACTGATAAGCCTTATATCGTATGCAAGGGCGGACGTGGTTCGTTTAAATCATCTGTTATCAGTCTCAAGCTTGTAACAACGATGATGAAATACATTCAGCAAGGTAAAACAGTTAATGTGATCTGCATACGTGAGAACCAACAATACTTGAGAGATTCCGTCTACAATCAGATTCTTTGGGCTATGAACATTCTTCACGTATCAAATGAGTTCCGTACTCGTGTTAGTCCTATGGTAATTACTCATAAATTGACCGGATCAACGTTTTATTTTTACGGTGCTAATGATCCAATGAAACTGAAGTCGAACATCGTAGGCAACGTTATAGCTTGTTGGTTTGAAGAATTTGCTAACCTAAAAAGTGTTGACGTATTTGACCAATCTGTACCAACGTTTATCAGACAAAAGCCCGACTTCACTGATCAAGTTAAGATTTACATTTCATATAACCCACCTAGAAACCCTTATGCGTGGGTGAATGAGTGGGTAACACAACGTGAAGTAGATGATGATTATTTCATTGATTCAAGTACGTATCTTGATGATGAACTAGGATTCACGACAGAGCAGCAACTCAAATTAATCAATCAATATAAAAAGAATGATCCAGATTATTACAGGTGGCTCTATTTAGGCGAAGCAGTTGGACTTGGTACAAATGTTTACAACATGGATCTATTCAAAGTTGTTGACCGTATTCCCGACGATGAATATTTAACAGATATTATCTATGGGTTAGATACCGGTTTTATGGTATCTGCTACCGCTTGCGTTGCCTTAGGTTTTACAAACAAGTACAACGTTTATGTTTTAGATACGTTTTACTATGATCCTACTAAGTACGCTAGAAAATTATCTGCACAAGAACAGGCAGAACGTATTCATGATTTTATTGATGAAATGACTAATAAATACGGTCTATATCCTACTAACATGACCATTGATTCTGCTGACGGCGGTATTTATACCCAATACTGGCAAATGTACAACGTCCAGTGGTCTAAGGTGCGTAAATTGGGTGAACCTGAAATGATTGACCGTGTACAAGATTTACTTGCACAGGGCCGATTATTTGCACTCAAAACACCAGGCAATGAAACAATGCTAGACGAACACAAAAAGTATCAGTGGGATCCAGCAACCGTCAACAGTGACAAGCCCCGTGTTATCAAGGAATACGATCACTCCGTTGACGCTTTGAAGTACGACGTTTTAGACAATGAACAACTACTTGGTTTATCTGCATAAGGCGGTGATATTTTAATGAGTTTTATGCGTAAATTGAAGCGATTAATACACAAAGGTGGTGTGAAGTTAGGTTTGGTACAACAACATAGTTTAGGAAGTATTACAGATGATCCACGTATCAACGTTCCGGCTGAAGAATACGACCGTATTAACAAGGCAAAACGGTACTATCAAGATAATTTAGATCCAGTCGAGTATTGGACTACAGCAGGTAAGCAGAAAAGAAAGCTAAATTCTTTAAACGTGCTTAAATCTGCTAGTAATGCCCTTGCTTCTTTGATGTTTAACGAACGGTGCAGCATTAAGGTAAACGATTCAAAGCTACAGAACTTACTAGATGATATTTTCAAAGACAATAACTACTACTTAGATCAAGAAACTCACCTAGAAACGTGGATTGCGTTAGGTTCCGGTGCTATTCGGCCTTATGTAGAAAATGACAAGATCAAATTAAGCTGGGCAAATGCTACTGAAGTCTATCCATTAGAGGCGAACACAACCCAAGTTGATCAAATTGCTATTTCTCGTAAATTGCAAAAAATTGAAAACAACAATGCTGTTTATTACACGTTATTAGAGTTTCACCAGTGGGGTGATTTAACAACAGATGATCAAGGCCGTCAATATAGACCGTACACAATCACTAATGAACTGTATAGATCAGGTGATCCAAACAACGTCGGTGAACAAGTACCATTGAGCTATCTTGATGAGTATGCTGACTTGGCACCCACTACAACGTTTAGTCACTTAGAAAAACCGCTGTTTGCTTTTTATCGTAACGCCGGTGCTAATAACAAAAACCTTGTTAGTCCGCTGGGCGTTGGCTTATGTGATAACTGGTTTGATACCGTTGATGACATTAACGAAGTACACGA
>CAMFQH010000123.1:0-4873 GCA_945980025.1 uncultured Lactobacillus sp. | reverse complement strand
ATCCTATTGATAGAATATCATAGAAATCTATCAACAGGATTTATCATAGAACCAATAAAATAGCAATGAGAAGCATATGTTTAATTACGTATGCTTCTTTTAGTTATAGCGGATTATCAAGCGTTTGAGAATGTATCAACTTGGTAATCCGCTTTTTTTGTCCAAAATTTTGTAAAAGGGATGCCATATCCCGCTTGCTCTCAATGAAGGAGGTATAAATATGGCTCAAAACAATAATAACAATCAACCAGTTGAAACTATTAAGGAATCTACTTTTGCAGCTTTAGTATTGCCAAAAGCTACGCCAATTGCCAATGTGCTCCAGAAGCCTTTGAAATTAGCTACTGGTAGTATCTTTAAGGTACTTTCAGGAACAAACGAAGAAGTTAAGGATAGTAACGGTGACAACACTGTACGTGCATGTTACCGAGTTCAGTCATTGAATAGCAAGCTATTGCCATTATCAACTGAGTTCGAAATTAAAGTAAAAGGGCAAACATGCATTCTCAAAGAGGAAGACAATGTTGAAATCATATTTAATTCCAAGATGATTATCGTTGCCTTTGATAACTTGTCACACTGGTCTTTTAACGGTAGAGAAGGCTTAAATGCTACAGGCGTGAGAGTCTTAAACCTATCCAATGAACAAATTATGAACATCATTGGAGGTAATCATGCGCACAATTAAATACAATCCCAACGATCACTATCACTTTAACGCTGCCTTGCTGGTGGTTGGCGTGATCGCAGGTATTATTTTAGGATTTGTTTTTCAATCCGGATTATTATTGATCCTTGTGCCTGTGATTAGTCAATATCAATGGCTGTTTGATGGTCTAAACAGAGTTGTATATTCTGATCAAATTAAGGCGCTTGATCGATTAACTAACTCTGCCCACTTAGCTGATAATCGTGATAATTACACAATTGGACGTTATCGCAATGCTGTTAGTTACAAGCTTGATATGAGTAATACCGATTACTATCTGTTAACCATTAATGCCAATGGAGTAAGCAATACACGACGTTTGCAAGACCTTGCCAATGAAGTAGGGGCAGCTTTCCACCATTCTTCATACTTGGAAAGTATTAGCAATGGTACTGCCGTGTATAAAATTAATTTTGCAACTTCTTCGGGAGGAAAAGTTGATGAAGACGACTTCTAAGGTTCTCCTTGCGCCTGATTGTATTGTTAACTGGAAAACTAGCCCCCATATGCTCGTTTCTGGCGTAACAGGTTCAGCTAAAACCAACACTCTTGAGGATGTTTTACTGTCGACTATGAGTACTAAGAGTCGTTTGAATGTACAAGAGTTAGGAATGTGTGCTAAGGCTTATATTATTGATGGGAAAGGCTCAGACTTAGCTAGTTTGACGCCACTGCATCCAGCCGTTACGCCCAACCAAGCCGCACGCACTCTAAGGGTTCTTACGCAAAATATGCACAAAAGATATGAGCATTTTTCAGGAGAATTTGGTAAGACTGCTGATGATTATGACATTAACGGCAAGCATGTTAGGGATGTCGTGTTAATTATCGATGAACTTGCAGTTTTACTAAACGATCCAAAGCTAAGAAGCGAAATCCTGCGGTATCTTTTCGACTTATTAGTTGCAGCTCGCCAAGCCTCTATATATGTCTCGCCCTTCGGGGCTATGCGTAATTGTTGGAATTCAGCGACCGTCAGCGGATATCCTATCAAGGGATGTAACATTGCAGTTTAACAATAGATTATTAATGGCGCCAAACGGTGCTGATAATGATACTAAACGAATGTTATTTCCAATGACAGATGTCAAGGGGCTTCCTTTAACTGAAAATGTTAAGGGTTCAGCGCTATTCTATAAAAACGGTTTTATAATGCCTAAACCTATTTATTTACCCAATATGTCAACTATTGAAATTCCTAGGATAGTTAAGAGAATTCAAAAGCAAGTTGACCCAAATTGGTTTATAAATGAAGACTATTGGGAAGAACCATATTGATGTCGCTGACGGATGCCAGCCCTGAGCTGGCAAGTAGAACGGTCCGAGCTGAGCGTTCAGCGCTCACCTGCCATAACTATAAGGCAGGTATATCTATCAATTTGAAAGGTGGATTAATGATGAAAAGAACTCATAATACGAAGTACTTTGTTAGTGTCGATCAAGTCAGCATTAACTTTCCTGTTAATAAAATGGGGGGATTAAATACTGCATTGCAGGTCGCTAAAGACTTACGACTTTCTAAGATCTTTGGCGGATCTGATAAGGCTAGGGCTATGAATTATTATTCAGAAGCTGTTAGTTACTACAATGGTCAAATCAAGTTCATGTGGAACGAGAAGAAGAAGTCTCAAGGGTTGCTGCTTTATTTCAGTGCGACTGGATTTAAGGCCTGGAAGAATTTAGGGAAACTAAGAGGTTACAAATCAACATTTAATAGTCTTATTAAATACATGGTTCAAAAGCAAGCTAGATTTACTAGACTTGATGTTGCAATTGATGTAATTGACGGTAATTTAAGTGTTGATCAGTTACACAGTCAACTTCAACAAAAGAAAATTATGATTTTAGATTCTCTTAAACGTGAAAAATCTGAGAAGACTCAGAAGTTTTTTGGAGCCAACAAGGTAATCACTGGTATTACCTGTGGCGCCCGTTCAAGTGATAGCTTCTTAAGAGTGTATGATAAGAAAATTGAACAGGATAGACCAAATGCACCATATTTTGATTTAGCTAACGATAGTTCTAGTTGGATGCGCATCGAAGGTGAATTTAAGCATAAGGCAGCACATTCAATTCTTCCGGATTTAAAAGATAAAAATGAAGAAGAATTAAGTCAAAAGCTAATCGGTTACGTGGTTAATCAATGGCTATTAGTGGACAAAAGCAAAAACTTAATCCCACTGTGGCAAAAGCTAACGGGCTTGGCTAATGGTTCAGGAGCTATTCGTCCGCTTGCTCCAATGTTAACAGATCGCCTGGTTCAAGAGATTAAGTGGTTTTTGACCGGTGGAGCAGCAGGTGTATTTTATCGTGTTTTTCAGCTGTTTGGTGAAGTGGGTAAAGGTGATTTTCTGCTATTCATGTTTGATTATGTAGAAAAACCAAATGAAAAAAATCATTTTTCAATCCCTGGTAATATGAGCAAGGATTTGGAACTGATTAAGAAACAGCATCCCAATATAGAAACGATTAATTACTATCTTAAACGTGCTGTCAAGGAAATTGAGGAAGAAAAAAAAACTAGTCAAACCGACCAAAGTAATGACTAGCCCATATAAAGCGAACAAACCAATGCGACGGCTGTTCGCTTTTCATTATCTTCCATTTTGAAGTTTTTGAAAAGGAAAAGACTATTATGAAAGAATTAGTAGATTTTACTGACTTGGTTAATATGGGATATAAGCCTAGTCAAGCTAGAACTATTATTCGAATTGCAAAAAATAATATGGTAAAAGCTGGTTATGGCTTGTACAATAATAAGCGTCTGGGTGTAGTCCCAGTTAAGGCTGTTGAACAAATTACAGGATTATCCCTTCACAAAAGAAAGGATGATCGGTAAGTGACGGTAATTAAAACTAAATATGCTGACGTTTATAAAGATGATAAAGGAAAATTCTTTTATCAAATTTTTTTAGGAAGGGATGCAAAAGGCAAAAAGCATTTCAAGAAGGGCAGGAAAGATGAGCTAAACCACTACTTCACTAGTGCACGAGCTGCTCACATAGAAGCTCAAAGAGTAAAGCAAATTTACCTAAATATAAATTTAGGAGATATGACTTACGCGAGTTTCATGAAAGAAAAGTTCCTACCAAAGTACAAAGCTGATGTTGAAGCTAGTACTTATGAAACACATTCCAAGATGTTTTTACATGCTGTTGACTTTTTAGGCAATGTAACGCTTAAAAAGCTTACAGTTGAAGAGTGTGAAAGATATAGAACTTGGTTATTAACTGAAGCAAAGTATTCTCAAAGCTATGCTAGTGTGGTTTACACGGCTTTTAGGCAAAGTTTGGACTATGCTGTAGAAATTAGTTTAATTCCTGCTAATCCTTCTTTAAAGACAAAATCTGTTCCTAAAGGTAAAGCTATAGCTAAATACTGGACAAAAGAAGAGTTTGCAAAAGTTCTTTCGTCTGTATCTGTTTCTAGTTTTTATGAGCGTTTAATTTATGTAACGTTCTTATTCTTTTATAGAATGGGATGCAGGGTGTCTGAAGCAGGCGCATTAAGATGGTCTGACGTTGATCTAAATAATGGTAAGGTAAGATTTATTAACAACCTTCATTATAAGAACAAGATGGAATATGAGTTAGTGCCATACTTGAAAAATGATTCAAGTCGGAGAACTTTAACTCTTGATGATGAACTTGTTAAGGTTTTAAAGGATTGGAAAAAAGAACAGCTTAAGTATAGTGTTCATGATTTTGTCTTGTCTTACGACAATTGTCCATTGAACAAATCGACCTTAAGCAAGTGGCTTAAACGTTATTCAAAGCTTGCTGATGTTCCTAGAATTGATGGTAGAGGTTTAAGACACTCTAACGCTTCTTATCTTATTGCTGAACTAGGCGCAGATGTTTTAACAGTTAGTCACCGTTTAGGACATAAAACGCCAATGACAACGCTTAAATACTATGCTCATATGTTTAGCAATAATGATATTGAACTAGTTTCTAAGATGGAAGGAAGTATGAATATTTCTCCTGCAGAGAAGTCAAAGGTTTCGTTTAATGGTAACCAACATTTAGATGGAAACAAAATAAGCGGTCTGCCAAATGTCTGCCAAAAGCATAAAAAGGCTAGTTAAATATTGATATAAAAGAAACGTTTCTTATTCTAAGGGAATAAAAACGAAAGACTCGCAATTAATTTTGCGGGTCTTTT
>CAMFQH010000122.1:0-4917 GCA_945980025.1 uncultured Lactobacillus sp. | reverse complement strand
ATTTAGATATATTAAAGATACAATTAAAATGAGTATATTTTTGAGTAATCGTTATTTATTTTCACTAACCTTATTTTCTAAATTCTGTATTGCTTTTTCTATAAAGAAACCTTTCTTTAATTTTTGTGAAACATCTCGTACATTTTTTAATAGATTTTCATATTTAGATAAGCTCATTTTTGATAGAACTTCATCTAATTCAGTTAAACTGTCTACTGCTATTCCCAAATTATTCTCTTCAATAAATTTTGATAAAGCCGCTTTTCGCCAAATAACTACAGGAATTCCCGAACTTAGATATAACGATGCTTTATGAGGATTATTATATTTCATGTAATTACCAAAAATTCCATCACAAGTAGTCGGTGTTGTACCATCCCAAACCAAACCAAAATTATCATTTAAATGATTGGAAAGGTCTTCAGGTGAATATTGCCCTTGATACGAAATATTTTGTCCATATTTATCTGCTGGATTTGGTCCAAATATATTTAAGGATACTTCCTTTAAAGATAAGTTTTGAAGAAAACCAGCCTTAGTTAAATTACCAGCAAAACATACTGATTTCCTGTATTCATCATTATTTACTAATGGATTTGGATTATCATAATCAAAGACTTCCAAACTTTCCATCGGCACGTTGACACCGTTCTCTTTAAGCCATTGCGCCATCTTCTCATTATGAATAATTAGTCCATCCACTAAATTAAACATATCTAATTCTTCACGAATATAATTTTCTTCTCCATAATGTAACCTTAAGGATTCAACATCATGAACTATTAAGAAAACCTTAGAGTTAAGTTTTTTTAGTCTCTTTATTAATTGTTTTGTTACTATTTTTGAATATGTCGGATATTGTAAAAAGACTTCATCTATCTTTTGATTTTCATTCTTATTAAAAAAATTCGGAATGTCTAGATATGCAACTCTAGCTTTTTGCAAAATTGATTTCTGATTAATAGTAAAATTCCATTTTACAAATCCATTATCAACCAAGAATTTTTCAATATCCATTTTTGCTTTGGGACCAGCATTATTATCACGTTTTGTTTCTTTAACTGTTAAAACTGCTCTTTTCATTTCTTCACCTCTTAATAATTTATAACTTTTTTCAATACGTTATGTAAATTATTAAAATACTGTTCTTCATAAAATTTTGAGATACTCTTTTGAACATTTACAGGTTCAAATTTTGCCTGAGCCATCTCATTAATTTTACTTGCACATTCCTCGACATTTCCTAATGAATAAAACATTCCATTTAAATGATCCTTAATAACATCATTATATCCGTCAAAATTTGCTGAAATACATGGAATTCCTCTAGACATTCCTTCTAAAAACACCATTGGTAAACCTTCAAATTTAGAAGTTAAGATTAATGCAAAAGGCTGATTACTTAGTGTATCCCACACATTTTCAGTCCATCCATGCCATTTAACATGATTACTAATTTCCAACTCTTTACAAAGGCGTTTACATTCTTCCTCGTCTTTTCCACCACCATAAACATCTAAAACAATAGATGAGTCAACCAACTTCATAGCATGGAGTAATTCCTTAAGATTCTTTTGCCCATTTTTTTGCACTCTTCCAACATACAATAAATGCTTTTGTCCATCGTTAGCTTTCAAATTTAATAATTTATGGTGTTCAGCTGGATTGAAAATCAAGAAAATTCTTTGTTCTTCTATTCCCAGATCCATCATTTGCTTTTTTATTTGTGAGCTAATAGCTAAATGATAATCTGCAAATATAATATTCTTAGGATCATAGTCATGTTGATTTGCGATAGAAAAATGAAACCAAGAAATTAATTTACATTTTTTATGTGTTAAATTTCTTAATTTGGCAAAGAGTTTAATAATATTTGGACTTAAAATTACATAGTTTGTATTTTTAGCGCTTGTCAAAAAGATCCTTAAAAAATATAATAATCGGTTAAATTTATCACTATTTTTTGGATAAACAATCTTTATTGATGGATCCAAATTATGTAACCATTCTTTATTAGGAGTTAAATTTGATAAAACTAATCTGATACTATTTCCATTTTTTGCTAAATTATTTAATACTTTAACTAAAACAGTTTCTGTTCCTCCACGACCACTTATCTTATTTGTTACAAATGTTAAATTCATAATAATTCAAACTCACTTTACTCTTTTTTTAATAAACTTTTTGCTTGTTTTATAATCGGCGCTTTTAATAAAAATAAGCCGCCAATATATATAATCATTCCTAAAGCTACTTGAAGTATTAAATTTACGATTGTCATGCTCATAATTTCATTTATTCTTGAAACTACAAGATACATAAATAAACCACATAGCAAATAGCGCCAAATAGGAGCAAATAGCGCACGTCGCCTAATAGTCCCCTTAACATAAAATAGCTGAACAGCTGTAACAGAAAATTCAGAAATTACAGTTGCTACTGCAGCCCCATTTGCACCATATAATGAAATTAAAAATAAATTTGCAATAACGTTTATCACTGCTCCAACGGTAACGGAAATGGTATATTGATGTTCTCGATGGATAGGCATAAGGTATTGGGTTCCTGTTACATTACTCCATGCAATCATTAAAATAGCCGGAGCTTCCCAAAAGATTACCCCTCCGGTTGGTCCATACTCATTGCCTAAAAACCATGGAGCGAACTTATAGGCAATTGCCATCAATCCAAACATCATTGGAACCGAAACAGCTGTTACAAAATCAAAAGACTTATATAAACTTTCTCGAACTCCCTTAACATCCCCAGAAGCAAATTTATTTGCAATATGAGGGAGCATGACAGTACCTGTAGCTGTTACCACAGCTAGAACTAATTTAACAATATTATCTCCAAAATTAAATTGCGAAACTGCTGCCTGTGGGGCCATTCTTCCTAGCATAATCCGGTTAACTACAAGATAAATTTGTGTAGTAATTGTTGGAATAAATAATAATAACGCTGGATAAAAACGTTTTAGTGGATGCCATTCATTAATTTTTACCCATTGAATGCTCTTTCTTAGATAAGGCCATAGCGTAAAACTACCTGCCAATTGGGCAAACCCTAATAAGAAAATATATTTAGCTAAATCGTTCTGATTACGAACTAAAATAAATATAAGTGCAATCGTTATTAGTTTTACTATTGTATTTCTAGAAACAGTTTTTTTGAAATCCTCCATTCCCATAAAATACCATGAAACGTCAATACCATATGCTACAATCCATAATGCTTGTAATAAAAAATAGACCTTAAAAGCACTACTAAATAAAAAAACAGCTAACAAGTATGCAATTAATGCGATTGAACTAGTAAATATTTGAAGCGAGATAATACTCCAAAATGTTTTTGATCGTTCATACCTATTCTTTCGTTGATAAGCTATTTCTCTATTTCCATAAAGAGCAATACCAAGCTGACCTGCTAAGTAAAAAAAAGTTACCCAACCGTTTGTATAAGTATTGATCCCATTATTATTCGCACCTAAAACCCGAGAAACATAGGGAGTTGTAAGTATAGGCGCCAACATCAATAGTATTTGATATCCTGCATTATATAAATAGTTTTTAATGACCTTCATATAGTAACCTCATTTAATTTTCAAACTAATGATTAATTTTACCACTGTCTCATTTCAAACAAAAGGTACTACCGACTAACTTTGGCCAATATTAAAAGACGAATTAAGATTCCGATCCTAATTCGTCTTTCAATATCTTATTTAAATTCTTCTTTAACAGCTGTCAATGCTGCATGTAATACTTGATCCATGTTGTAGTAACGATATTGACCTAACCGACCACCAAAAATCACGTTGTTGGCCTGTTCACTCGCTAATTTTGCATATTGCTTATAAAGTTCGTTGTTCCGTTGATTATTAATTGGGTAATATGGTTCATCACCCCGATGCCAGTCAGCCGGATATTCACGGGTAATCACCGTCTTATCCTTATCACCCTTACCGAATTCAAAGTGCTTATGTTCAATAATCCGGGTATATGGTGTTTCTGCATCAGTATAGTTAATTACCGCGTTACCTTGATAATTGCCAATATTCTTTTCCTCAGTTTCAAAGCGTAAACTACGGTATTGTAATTCACCTAACTGGTAGTCAAAGAATTGGTCAATCATCCCGGTAAAGACAATCTTTGGATAATCTTTAAGGTATTCATCCTTCTTATCAAAGAAGTCGACTCCAGTTTCAACATCAATCAAATCACTGTCTAACATTTTTTCAACAATCTGGGTGTAACCACCAACCGGAATTCCTTGATAGGTGTCATTAAAGTAGTTGTTATCGTAAACTAATCGCACTGGCAGACGCCGAATGATAAAGGCTGGCAATTCAGTTGCCTTTTGTCCCCATTGTTTTTCAGTATAACCTTTGATGAGCTTTTCATAGATATCGCGACCGATTAAGGAAATAGCTTGCTCTTCCAAATTCTGTGGTTCTTTACCTGCCATCTCTTGGCGTTGCTCATTGATTTTTGCCATTGCTTCCGCCGGTGTCCGCACACCCCACATTTGACTAAAAGTATTCATGTTAAATGGTAGGTTATACATTTGTCCTTTGTAGTTAGCCACTGGACTATTTGTATATCGATTGAATTCTGCAAACTGGTTTACATAATCCCACACTTCCTTATTAGACGTATGGAAAATATGGGCCCCATATTGATGAACTTGAATGCCATCTATTTTCTTAGTGTAGATATTACCAGCAATGTGATCTCGCTTTTCAATCACTTTTACACGCTTACCACGTTTAGCAGCTTCGTAGGCAAAGGTCGCCCCAAAAAGGCCCGCTCCTACTACTAGATAATCATATTTTTGCATAACTATCTCCTTATTAATTATTTTTAATATGCACCCTCACTCTTAAAGATACTGATAATGTTCTTAAACATTATTTTC
>CAMFQH010000121.1:0-4937 GCA_945980025.1 uncultured Lactobacillus sp. | reverse complement strand
ATCTATCAAACAGCCTAAACAAAAGTGTTCAAGTTATTATTGCAATTTACGAAAATATGAATTTATTTGGCGTGGTAAACAAAATGCTAAAAAAATAGCGGATGCTCCTTCCGAAGATATTACTTTAATAGGCAATAAGGAAAAATCTGAGAATTGGAATAAAACTAAAAATGTATATATAGAGGGAGATAACCTAGAAGTATTAAAGTTACTACAAAAATCTTATAGTGATAAAGTACAAATGATTTATATTGATCCACCTTATAACACAGGTAATGACTTTATATACAAAGATGATTTTAGTGATTCATATAAAAGTTATCTTGAACAGACAAATCAAATAGACTCTAATGGAAATGCTACTACAACGCAAAAAGAAGCAAGAGGGCGTATCCATACAGCATGGTTAAATATGATGTACCCTCGTCTTAAGCTAGCCAGAAGACTTTTAAAAGAGAGTGGGGTCATTTTTATCTCGATTGATGACCATGAGCAGGCCAACTTAGTTAAGATTATGAATGAGATATTTGGTGAGAGAAATTATTTAGGAATGCTTGTTTGGAAGTCACGTGTTAAGCCTTCTAATCAGGGAGAGGCAGCTGTTAGACCACAAGGTGACGTGGAGTATGTGTTGGTATATGGCAAGGATATCAATGAAACACAATTTTATGGGTTAAAAAGTGATAAAGAACGCAAGTATCCCTATTCGCTAAATGGTAGAAAATATAGATTAGCTACTATTCTTAAATCAAATAGGGGTATAAATTCAAGAAAAACGATGAATTTTGAATTTCATGGATATAAACCAAGTGATACCCAAAGATGGCAAGCTGGTAAAGAAAAGATTCAAGAACTTTGGGATAGAAATCAAATAGAATTTAAAAATGGTACACCTTTCAGAAGATATTTTAAAGATGAGGAAAATGAAATCAGTCAACCATTTTATAATTTTATGTTACCTTCAGTAACAGGTACAGCTGAATCAGGTAAAAAAAGACTAAATGATTTATTGGGTAATAAACATGGCTTTGATACAGTTAAGCCAGTGCCTCTGATTCAACGTTTAATTGCAGCAACTACTAAAGATAGTGATTTAATTATGGATTTCTTTGCGGGTTCATCAACAACTGCCGAGGCTGTTTTACAACAAAATCTTAAGGATAATTTCAATAGAAAATATATTTTAGTTCAATTAAATGATAAACAAGAAAGTGTAAATAGCTCCTTTTCTTCAGTAACGGAATTAGGGGAAGAAAGAATAAAAAAGGTAAATGAGGAATTAAAAAAGAAAAATGAACAACAATTGGATTATGGTTTTAGAGTTTATGAATTACAAAAATCAACCATTAATCACTGGGATGAAAACCCAGAGAATTTTGAAAAACAAATAAATTTATTGAATAATGCTTTTACTGAAAAATCAACAGATGATGAACGTGCAAGAGAAATAGCATTGAAGTCAGGAATTACATTAGATGAATCACCGATAATAGATGGTAGTAACTATCATTATTTAACAGATGACAAAGAAGTTTTTGTAATTCTTGGAAATTATGATGAAACTCTTCTTGATGAACTTAATAAAGAAAGAAAAATGCAATATGCTTTGGTTGTGTTGAAAGAAATGGATTCTGGATCAGAAACTAAGTTTAATTTAATTGAGCATTTAAAACAGAGTGCAAATTTGATGAATCACTTTAATCTGGAGTGGATATAATTATGAAAATTAATTACGAAAAACTAGATTATCAAGAAAATGCAGTTAAGGCTGTAATTAATACATTGTCTAACCATGATGAAACTGCAACTAAATTAATTTTAAACTCTGATTATTTAGATAATTCTGTACGTGAAACATTGTTAAATAATGGACAAAAATATCCTGGTTCAGGTTATCTTAATCCTTTCCCCAGTTTAATATTGAAATGGAAACTGGAACAGGTAAAACAATGGTTTACTTACAAACCATTATGGCATTGCATAAACGCTTTCATGAAAACAAATTTATAATTGTTGTTCCTAGTCGAGCAATTAAAGCAGGAGTAGAGGATAATCTGAAAAAAGTCCAGGTTTATTTAAGTGACATCTATAACACAGATAAATATCATTATTTTGTTTATGATTCTAAACAAATTTCACAACTGCAAAGTTTTGAAGGCAATAGCTTTGAAATAATGCTAACTACTATTCAGGCTTTTAATAAAAATACTAATGTAATTAACCAGGAATATAATGAAGGCTTTTTTGGTGGAAAACCATTAGATCAAATTAGAGAAGCAAATCCTATAGTTATTATCGATGAACCACAGTCTGTTGATAGTGCTAAAGCAGGGAAAAAAGCTATTGCATCCTTAAATCCTAAATTGGCACTACGATATTCGGCAACACACAAAGAGAAGCAATATCCAATGCTTTATGAATATGGTCCAGTTCAGGCATATAAAGATCGCATGGTAAAGCATATTGAAACTCTGGGCACAGAAGTAAACACAAATGGAAATATTCCATTTATCGAATTAAAAGAGCAACCTGAATTTAAAAATGGTAGATTACAAGCAAAAGTACTTGCCTATAAACAAGTAAAAGATGATTTTTTAAAACGTACTGTCACTTTGAAAAAAGGTGATTCATTAGCTGAAAAAGCAAAAAATCCTCGATATGAAAGATTAGGTAAGGTTACTGCAATAGATTCCGGCAATAACTTTATTGAATTTGAGAATGGGTATCATGCTGAAGTAGGTGCACTTGAAGGTGAAAATGATATCTGGGTTAGTGCCCAAATGGAAGCCTTAGTTAGAGATCATTTAGATCGTGAACTAAGAATGCAAGATCAGGGTATCAAGGTATTATCGCTTATATTTCTTGATCAAGTTAAAAATTATCGTATTTATACGAAAGATGGCTATGAGAAAGGTATATATGCCCAACTTTTTGAAAGAATATATGAAAAAGTTTTGCATAGCGATCCAAAATATAAAAAATTAAATGACTATAATGTTCCAGTTGCTGAAGTACATGATGGTTATTTTGCTCAAGATAGAGCAACTAGAAATAAACCGGCAATGTATCGTGATACCAAAGGCGATACGGCTAAGGATGAAACTGCTTATGATGCAATAATGGATGATAAAGAGGGGCTACTAACAAAATATATACCTGGAAAGCCGGAAACAAATACTAAAGCAGCAAAACTGCGATTTATTTTTAGCCATTCAGCTTTAAAAGAAGGCTGGGATAATCCTAATGTATTCCAGATTTTGACTATTGCTACACCAAAAAATGATTTAACAAGAAGACAGAAAATTGGTCGTGGACTGCGCATACCAGTTAATCAAGAAGGTAAGCGAGTTTATAATGAAAATCAAAATATAGTTACTATATATGCTAATGAGACTTTTGAAGAATTCGCTGCAGGACTTCAAAATGAATATTTAGAGGATGGATTACTTTCAAACAAAATTGATGAAGACTTTTTTACAAATATGGTCGTCTCTAATAGTGTGACTAATAAAGAAGATGTATTGACTAATAAAAAAGAAGAGAAGGAAACTGAAAATGTAAATGAAGAAAAGTCGACAACTGATGAAACAAGAAAAGTAACTCATCATGAATCAGTTACTTTTGCAAATGTGTTAAAACAAAATAATATAATTAACAATAATAGTAAACCAACAGCCCGAGGCTTAAATTCATTGAGCAATAATACTATAAAAAAGAAAATAGTAGATCAAAGTGTTAGTGAAGGTATAGAGGCTGCAACCGCAAGCAAAATGATGAGTATAGTCATTGATCGTTTTAATGTTCCTAAACCTAGAGATAGACGAGACCGTACGACAGTCCAACTTGTTGATAAAAATAATAGTTATTTTAATGCACTTTGGAATAAAATTTCTTATAAAGTTAGATATCATATCAAATTTAATGAAGATGAATTGATTAATACTATTGTAAATGGAAATAATCCTTTAAAGGATATTAAAATAACTAGAATGACGGCGGTTCAAACAAGAGCTAGAATAGATTTGAATACTACTAATGTAAAAGATAGGGTTATTAGTCAGAATACTGAACATCTAACATGGAATGATATGCCTATTATGGATGTAACTAGACAACTTGCAGATAAAACAGGTTTAACTAGAAAAGCTATTATAAAAATGATTTTGTTAACTAAGAAAAAAGATAGTAGCTTTATTAAAAAAATAAAAATGAACCCAGCTTTGTTTGTTAACAGAGCTTATCAAAGGATTCGGATGCATGAGCAAAATCTTTTGAGTCATTCTTTAGTTTATATTCAAACAGGTGAAAAATGGTCTAAGGATTTATTTAAGCCATTTGATGCGTCGGATAATACTTTGTGGGAAGTACCTGAACGAGGATTAAAGAAAACTTTATTTGATAAAATTCCGACTCAATCTCAAGAAGAAAGAAAGTTTGCAGAATCATTAGTAAATGAAGAGAAAATAAAGTATTTCTTTAAATTGCCAAATTGGTTTAAGATACCAACTCCATTTGGTAATTACAATCCTGATTGGGCTATTCTTGCAGAAACAAATGGGATAGAGAAGCTTTATTTTGTTATAGACACAAAAACAACAGAAGAAAAAGGCACTTTAAGGAGTGGTGAGCAGACTAAATTAAATGCAGGAGCTCAGGCTTATAAGGCGAAAGGATTTGAAGATGTAAAATTTGAAGCTCCTATTAAAGTTATTGGAGACTTAGATTTGTAATTTGATAATAGTACTTATAATGCTTAAAATTGTAAAAAGTGACTAATTATTATCCAAATAAGATAATAGTTAGTCACTTTTTGTTTAATTGTGTTAAAGGATAGATGTAAATAATTTACTACGCGTGGTGCTAGTTAAATCGTTCTAGACAATATAAGCTAAAATGGCAACTTCGAGTCTCTCTTGAAAACCTGCTAAACTTCTAGC
>CAMFQH010000120.1:0-4947 GCA_945980025.1 uncultured Lactobacillus sp. | reverse complement strand
AAATAAAATTGCTTAAAATCGTTGATAACACTTGACTTAGAGTAGAAAAAGACGTAGATTTTAAAATCTACGCCTTTTTTTCATATTATTTATAAATAATTACAGCTTCGTTTTTCTCTACATTATCCCAAACTTTGGGAGCATCACTTGGTCTTAAGTTAACACATCCATAAGAACCATCATTTAGGTAAGCTGTTTTTGACCAATTCTTTCGCCAGCTATTATCATGGAAGCCGCAACCTGTTAAGGTAAATGGCATCCAGTATTTAACATCAACCGAGTATTTCGAACCATCATCATTTGTTCCCTTTAAAACACTTGGAGATTCTTTATAGTGAATATACCAAACTCCAGTAGGTGTTTCTAGGTTCTGATGAGCAAGCTTAGTCTCCACTGTACCAGTAACAATTGTATCTAATGTTAATACACATTTGCCATTCTTGTAGACCCACATCTTTTGATCAGTTAAAGAAACAACAACATAATTATTACCAATTCCATTATTGCTTAAACCATAACCAGTTCCATAGGTACTAAAACCTTCCCCATAGATATAATTCTTTCCATTAAGTGTTTGAATATCATTAGCTAATGCATTCTCAACACCAGCTAATAATTTCTTTTCATTAATAGCCCAGCCATAGCTTTCATTCTTAACCTTCGTAACTTGACCATTTGGAAGCTTGAAGTCATAAGATTTGTGAAGAGTAGATACTTCTTTGTTAATGCTGTTAATTTTATCTTCTAGAATTTTTGTATCTAAAAATACATACTTATTATTTCTATATGATACATTTGGAAATACTTCTGCCCTTTTAAATACGAAAGACTTGCCATTTACAGTATATTTTACTTGACGATCTTTAATCTGATTTAATTTATCCTTTGCCTTTAATAAGGCATCATTTTGAAAATTCCACTTCTTTCGGCTAGGGTAGCGAGTATGTTGAGTTTCAAAATATGATTGAACTTCTTTACTCGTAATTACTTTATTACCGGTCTTCTTTAATACGACTTTATCTCCCTCTAAAATCGCATCATTTTTTGCTTTTTCATTTATTTTTGCAGTAGCCTTTTTGACCGTTAGCTTTCCGACAGGAATATCATAAATTACAACATTCGAATTAAAGTGGGTAGAATTAAATTTTTCTGCTTCAGCATTTCTTTTAGACTGAATATGACCAAAAATTAACCAACCTATTAAAATTATTATTAAGCCAATTAAAATACCTATTAGCCACTTACGATAGTTATTTGTGGGATGGGTATTTTTTTCTTCGTTTTTATTATTCATTAAAAATACCTATTTCCTTAAAAAAGTTCTTTTAATTATATCATAAAAAAGAAGGTTAATCTTCTGATTAACCTTCTAAAATAACTATCTTTATTTCAATTAATTAGTTTACACGGATTGCGTAATCTGGCATGAAGTAACTTGAGATAGAAGCTTGAGTTACGTTTTGACCTGGTTGTGGTGCGTGTACGTATTGGTTGTTACCTACGTAAATAGCATCGTGGTAGTCACCCCACATTAAGATATCACCAGCTTGTGCTTGGCTAACAGAAATGTGTTGACCTGCACCAGCTTGTTGGTAAGTAGTACGTCCAACGTTCTTACCAGCTTGGCTGTATGCGTATTGAACTAAACCAGAGCAGTCGTATGCGTTAGGACCAGTTGCACCCCATACGTAAGGCTTACCAATTTGTGATTGTGCTGCGCTAACTACAGTTTGTGCAGTGCTGCTGTTTGATTGAGTTGAAGCTTGTGGCTTAGCAGTTTGAGTAGTTGCTGCTTGACTTGAAGCTTGTTGAGTTGGTTGAGCTTGTTGTTGTGCAGGCTTAGCAGCAGTGTTATTTTGTGCAGGTGCAGTGTAAGTAGTGTTTGATTGAGTTGGAGCAGTAGATGCTTGCTTAGTAGTTGCTGCAGTATTAGTTTGTACGTAGTTAGTTTGTGCTGGAGCAGCTTGAGTGTTAGCTGAAGCAGTAGTAGTTGCAGTTTGTTGTGCAGGTTGTGCTACTGAAGCAGTTGCTTGTTGTACGTTTGCTGCAGTATTAGTTTGTACAGGTGCAGTAGTTGCAACAGATGCAGTGTTAGCAGTAGTAGTAGCTGCTTGTTGTACGTTTGCTGCAGTATTAGTTTGTACAGGTGCGGTAGTTGCAACAGATACAGTGTTAGCAGTAGTAGTAGCTGCTTGTTGTGCAGGTTGTGCTACTGGAGCAGTTGCTTGTTGTGCGTTGTTAACGTTTGCTGCTGGAACTTGACTTACAGCAGTAGCAACTGCAGATAAATCAGCAGTAACTGCGATTGGAGCTTCTTCTTCAACATTGTCAGATGAAATCCATTGGTTTCCACCTAAGTTGTACCAAGTTTCACCCTTAACAGTCTTAACTTTCTTGTATGTCTTCCAGCTTGATTGGTATGGTAAGTACTTACCAGTTTGTTGCTTACCATCTTCGTAGCTGTTCCAAACAGCAATACTTTCACCAGTCTTAGAGTTTACCTTTACGACACCAATTTCTTTTGCAGGTGCTTGAAGAGTAGAAGCTTGAGCAGTACCGTTAAAAGATAATGAGTTTAATTTAGCTGCACTTAAAGTTGCGATACCTGCAACAGCGAATGAAGCAGCAGTTGTAAATTTGATTACTTTAGATTTGATAGTCAAGGGTTATTCCTCCATAAAATTCATTTTCTTAATTATCAACATAGCCGTCATTAATTAACTAAAAAGTTATGCTATGTGTCTCTTTTTTTAATTGACAATGGTTATTGTAGGGCATAAATATTACAGCCCTGTTACAAAGCTAAATCATTGTCGTTACATTTAGCTTATTATCAACCTTTTTCATATTCAAAATCTATTTATTTTCCAGCTTTTTTACGATCTTATCGAGTTCTTTAGCTGTCTTTTCCCAGTTGTCATTATTTAATACATCTGCTTTTTTAGCAAGTTCATCTGACAAATGTAAATCACGCTTAAATTCAAAACTATTTAATCTTTTATCAATTTCACTAGCTTTATCTCCGCGTCCTAATAATCGCTTTTTTAGAACTGAAAAATCTGAAACAGTTAAATAAATAAAATATGCTTGCTTACCCAATTTTTCTAAATAGGACTTAACTCCGTCAGTCTCAACAATCAAAGAAACCAAGTCATTCTTTGCCCAGGCTTTTTCTAAAGCTTCTTTACTGGATCCATATTGATATTCCCCATATTTTACATGTTCAAAGAAATGAAGTTTTTTAAAACTCTCATCAGTTTCAAAATAATATGACTTCCCCGGAATTTCTCCTTGTCTCATTGGCCTAGTAGTATGTGTTACTACACGCGGAATATTATATTTTTCCGTTAAGTATTTTGAGACTGTTGTCTTTCCTACTCCACTTGGTCCCGCAATTATGATAATTCTTTGCAAAATATTACTCTCCCGCTTGAAATCGACTATTATATATAATAGTATTTCACTATTGTAAAACATTTCTGTACAGAAAAGGGAGTTTTTTAAATGAAAAAAGCTGATGTAAAAATTGGTCAAATTTTAGCCGCTACTTCTGAGGAAGAACTTAAGCATCCTTTTCAAGGAAAAGTAGAAAAAATTTATGAAAATTCTGCTTTGCTAGCTATCACTTCATATGACCCAGAAGATGAATCTTCAGTTAATGAATTAAACAATAAAATGGTCATTAACTTCAAGAGCTTAAAGAAGGTAAAATCACCTGCACGTGGAAAGACTGCCGCAACAAACGATGTAAAGATTTCTAAAGTTGAACCTGACAAAAAGGATAAAGAATCAAAATAAAAATTAAGCCTAAATATTTTTTTGTTTTATCAAAGGAACCTAAAATCACATGAAAAAACGGCTTCAAACATTCTTATTTTGGTTTATTTTAATTCAGCCATTTTTAGATATTTATTGGTTATCTAGGCCACCACTTCTAAAATTTTCAATCCCCACTATTTTGAGAGTTTTAGGAGTTTTTATTGCCTTTATTTTATTCTTTAGTATTAAAAATAATTGGCAAAGATTCAGAAAACAATGGTGGATTATTGCTTATATTGGAGTTTTAATCTTATACTCAATCTTTCACCTAATTTCGGTAAGAAATTTTACTGGTGTGGACGCAACAGGTTTCCATTACTCACCTAAAGTTGAAATTTTTTATCTAGTAAGAGCTTGTCTGCCACTAATTGTTATCTATATTACCTCATACAGCGGTTTTAAGGAGAAATACTTTTTCCGCGTAATTCAAGGTATCTCAGGCTTATATTCTTTAACAATCGTTATCTCAAATCTATTTCTTTTCTCATTAACTTCATACCATACTACTGAAGCTAAAAGAATTAGTGCTAATATTTTTTCTTGGTTTACTCAAACAGATTATCCTTTTAATGCCTTAGCTTCTAAAGGAGTTTTCTTTCAAGCTAACACTTTATCAGCTATTTTGTTTATGATCATGCCTATTATGCTCTATATTCTTTATAAAGAGTTTAATCTTTTAAATATAGTTCTAGTGAGTGCGCAAGCATTAGCAATGTTAATGCTTGGAACAAAAGTTGGAAATTTCGGACTGATTATTAGCCTAGTGGTCTTTTTATTTGTCTTCTTAACTCATAGTTTAATTTTAAAGAATACTAGATTTTCAGCCAAATTCTTAATTACATTAATTTGTATACTCACTGCTTCGGCTGCTATTTTTCCTTATAGTCCAACTCTCAGAAGATCTTCACTTGAAAGTAGTGTAGCTCAAAAGAGAAGTAATCTTGGCGACAAAAAGAGGCTTGATCAAGAACTTAATGCTGGATTGGAAAGATATAAGGGCAAGAAACAAGAAGAATATCTAAAAGAATTTATCAAGAAAAATTACTGGGTATATTCTTTAAAACATGATCTAGTATTGGAGCATTACACTTATCAAAATGATCCTTACTACTGGCTTGAAGTGATGAA